>JAKLIU010000002.1 GCA_022709445.1 Spirochaetota bacterium
CGGGCCAGGCACGCAAAGGGAAAACTGCTCCTGTGGGGCAGCTCCTACTCGGCCTCGCTGGCGATCAAGCTGGCCGGCGACGAGCCGTCCCTCTGCGACGGGGTCCTGGCCTTCTCCCCCGGCGAGTATTTCGGCGAAATGCGCTTCATCGAGGACAGCGCCCGCACCCTGGCCGTGCCGGCGTTCGTGAGCTCGGCCAGGGCGGAACGCGGGGACTGGCAGGCCATCTACGACGCCATCCCGGGAAGCGCCAAGGCATCCTTCCTCCCCGAGGCGGCGGGGGTCCACGGCAGTCCCGCGCTCTGGCCCGACCAGGAAGGCAGCGGGGAGTACTGGAAAGCGGTGGAGGCCTTCCTCGGCAGGTTCTAGAAAGGCTCGACGCCTTTCGACAACCTGCCTGGCGATTGCTCGAAAACCTTCGGTTTCTGCGCAATCTCGGAGAATTGGGAATGGCGAGAAACCCGCGTTCGGCTTTCTCGCCAGCCTGTCAGGCGCTTCCGCCGAGGGAGAACACCAGATCCACCGCCCGGCGGTATCCGTCCAGGGCGCCCGCCCTGCGAATCTCCCGGCGCACCGCCTCCGGATCGGGGAACGAGTCGGCCAGGTAGCCCCAGATTTCCTTCATCTTGTCCAGGAGGTGGCGCGGGCCGTGCAGGTACTCCGCGTAGGCCAGGTACAGCCGGTCGTGGAAGTCCCTGAGCGCGGGCAGGGTGTCGTCCGGCACCGGCAGGCCCTTGATGCGCGCGGGCAGGAAGGGGTCGGCGATGGCGCCGCGGCCTATCATCCACTCGCCCACGCCCGGGAAGCGCGCGCGCAGCGCCTCGAACCCGGCCAGGGTCGAGATGTCCCCGTTGTAGGCCAGGGGGTGCCGGCTCATGGCCAGGGCCCGCCCGAAGGCCTCCGGGTCGGCCTGCCCATCGTACATCTGCGTGCCCACCCGCGGGTGCAGGATCACCCGCCGCAGCGGATGGCGGTCCAGGACCGGCAGGATGGCCAGGATCTCGTCCGCGTCCTCCAGCCCCAGGCGCAGCTTGACCGATACCGGCAGCGGCGAGCGCGCGCAGGCCCGGTCCAGGAAGGCGTCCACCAGCTCCGGGTGCGGCAGGAGGCCCGAGCCGCGCCGCTTGCGCGTCACCATCGGGAAGGGGCAGCCCAGGTTCCAGTTGACCTCGGCGTAGCCCAGTTCCGCGATCACCCGCGCCGTGGACACGAAATCATCCGCGTCGTTGGCCATCAGCTGGGGCACCAGGGGCACCCCGCCCTTGGCAGGTGCAAGGTTCCACTCCGGCAGTATGTCCTTGAAATGCGAGCGCGCGGCCTTCTCCGCGTCCTTGATGGCCGGGATGAACGGCGCCATCGCGTAGTCCAGTCCGCCGAAGCGGGAGAGGTACGCGTTCCTGAACACGCGTATGGTCACGCCGTGGAGCGGCGCAAGGCCCAGGACGGGCTGCGGGGTTTGCATGGCTGACTGGATAAACCGCGCGGGTCCAGGCAGTCAAGGGCGTCGCGCCGCCTCAGGCGGCGCCGCGCTTTCCGCTCCAATCCCGCTGCGCGGGGATTTCCGCTCCAATCGCTGACGCCATCCGGCGGAGTCCCTCATCCCAGGACCGGCCGGCGCGTCCTCCGCCAGCCAGCCCTCAGCGCCGCTTGGCCCGGGCAGCCTTGGCCAGGTTCTCCTCCACCCGGTACCGCACGATGCGCTCCATCAGCTCCAGGGGCAGGGGCCGGTCCAGGGGAAACTGCACGGAACCCTTGGCGTTCTTGTAGGGCTCCAGCTCGGCCTGGAAGCCCTCGATGCCGCTGGGCGTCGGGTAGAAACCGATGTGGTTCCTGAACGCCGCGAAGTGGACCAGGTTGCCCTCCAGCCAGAAGGTGGGCATGCGGTAGCTGATCTTTTCCGTGGCCTGCGGGGCGGCCTTCCGGATCATGGCCCGCACCGCCTCCAGCTTTTCCCGTATGTCCGGGGGAAAATCCGCGATGTACTCGTCGATGGTCGCCGGCATGCGCGCGTCTCCGTCCATGTGGCCCTCCGTCCCGCTTTCAAGGTACGCAGGGCGGCGCCGTCCCGTCAACGCGGTCCGTCCGGATGACTGCGCGGACTGGAAGCGGCGGCCGCGCTCGCGGACGGCGTCCTCTACCCGCTCGCTTCCCGGCTCGCATGCAGGACTCGGCCGGCAACCTTGACGGAGGCTCGGAGGTCCACGACACTCGTCTTGAAGAGTTCCACATGATCCTGCGGGTCGCCATGGGCATACCGCCGGATCGCCCAGGTTCCCGCAGTCCGGCATGTGTTTCGCACCCTCGGACCTGCCCTTCATGCCCCGCCCGAGACCTCCCCGATCCGCCAGGAGACGCGTCGCCGCGGGCCAAGGGAGGTTGTCATGCCAAGGTATCGGAAAAGTACTCCGTGGCGGATCGCGCTCGCGGCAGTCCTCGGAACCATCCTCGCGGCGTCCTGCGCGCGCGGACCCGTGACGGGCGGCCCCAAAAACCGCGCGTACGCCGTCTCCGCATGGGACCAGGTCCGGGGACGGATGTTGCTCGTGGAAGGACAGTACGGCGCGAACGTGACGCCCGTGCCATCCTGGACCTGGGACCCGGCCGCGCGCGTCTGGGAGAAAATGGCTGGGCTCGGCGCGCCCATGCCGACCGTCGCCCTGGACTGGGACGCCGACCGGAAAAAGGCCGTCTGCTTCGTGAGCACCCGCTGGCACGGCATGCCCACCGCGACGCTCGAGGAGGTCGTCGACAACGTGAGCGAGACCTGGGAGTACGACGCCACCGCCGACGCGTGGACGCGGCTGGAGACGATCGGCACGCCGACGCCCGGCTTGCTCGGCTCCCGCATGGTCTACGACGCGAAGGCCAGGCGCATGGTCCTGTTCGGCGGGTACGTGACGCACGGCCCGGGCATGGGCTACGCGAACGAAACCTGGGCATTCGACCCGGCGACGGCCGCATGGACGCTCATGGCGCCGCCAGAGAGCCCAGCCGGCCGCAACTATCACGAGATGGCCTGGGACCGGACCTCGGGGCTCGTCGTGGCGTACGGGAGCGACCAGTCGCCCGGCGGCCCCGGTTCGACCAAGCCCTTCGAGACCACCACCTGGCTGTACGACCTCGCCGCGAATGCCTGGAAGGCCGTCGAGGCGACGCCCAATCCCGGGCCCGTCGTCTACGCCGCGATGGTCGGAGTGCCCGAGCTGGGCGGCTGCCTCCTCTTCGGCGGCGTCTCCAATCCCGGGGAAAAACCCCGCGCCGGCACCTGGCTGTTCACGGTGGCGGGCGGCTGGTCCAGGATCGAGACCACCGCGGAACCCACTCCGCGCGGCTGGCACAGCATGGCGTACGACCCGGTCGGACAGATAGTCTGGCTGTACGGAGGCGGATCGAGGCGCAACACGGCCACGTCCGAGCTCTGGTACTTCGATCTCAAGGACCGGGACTGGCACCGTATCGAGCGCGATGCCGGCTCGTACGGGGACTGAACAAAAAAGACCCCTTGCCGCCCCGAGCCACGGCGGGGACAATGCGGCCATGACCATCGACATACTGTGCAGGGTCGTGGACAACTACGGGGACATAGGCGTGGTCTACCGTCTGGCCAAGGCGCTCTCCGACCTGGATCCCGCCCTGAACCTCAGGCTGGTCGTGGACGACCTGGCCGCCTTCCGCGCCCTGGCACCGGCGGTGGACCCGGCCAGGGAGGTCCAGGACCTCGGGAACTGGACCGTCGTCCGCTGGGACCACCCCTGGGAGGGCTTCCGCTCCGAGCCGCCGCGCCTGGTCCTGGAGTGCTTCGCCTGCGGCCGGCCGGATTTCTTCGAAGCCTGCCTCTTCGACCCGGAGCTGCCCTTCACCGCCCACATCGTCAACGTGGAGCACCTGAGCGCCGAGAGCTGGGCGGACGAGCTCCACCGCATGCCATCGCTCACGCGCTCCGCCCGGGTGAAGAAGAGCATCTTCATGCCCGGCTTCACCGCGGCCACCGGCGGCCTGATCATCGACCGGCGCTTCTCCCGGGCCATGGCCGCCTGGGACCGGGAGGAGGACCGGCCCGCCCTGCGCCGGGACCTGGGCGCCGGCCTCGCCCTGGAACCCGGCCTGGAAGACAACTTCTGGGTATCGGTCTTCAGCTACGAGCGCGATTACGCCCGCATCGTCGCCGACCTGGCCGCCTTCCACCGGGAGCGCCCAGTCCTGGCCCTGGCGGCCGCCGGCAAGAGCCAGCCCTGCTTCATGCGCGCCTGGGAGGCGGCCGGCCGGCCCTTCCCCGCCGTCGCCCTGCCCTTCCTGCCCCAGGAGACCTGGGACGAGGTCCTCCTGGCCTGCGATTTCAGCATCGTCCGGGGGGAGGAGACCCTGGCGCGGGCCAGCCTGTCCGGCCGGCCCTTCCTCTGGCAGGCCTACCTGCAGGCGGAGGCCCACCACCTGGTCAAGCTGGAAGCCTTCCTGGACCGAGTGAGGCCCTTCCTGGGACCGGACAGCTTCGGCCGCCTGGCGGAGGCCAGCCTGGCCTTCAACCGGCGGGACCGGGACGCGGCCGACTGGCGCGGCGACGAGTCCATCCTGCCCCTCCTGAGGGACGCGGAGGCCGCCCGGGCGGGTTTCAGGGCCTTTTCCGCCGCATTGTCCGCATATGGCAACATGGCCGCGCACCTGCTGACATTCCTGCGCGACTTGGTGTAGAATACGCCGCAATCGGGAAACCACGGACAACCGCCCCGCGTCGGCAGGCTGTCCGCACTCCATATCCATGCGAGGAACGCACTATGCTCATGACATCAGATATCCGCTGCGGCACGGTTTTCAGGTCCGGGAACGACGTGGTCGTCGTCCAGAGACTGCTCGGCATCAAGGGCGGCCGCAACGGCCAGGTCAAGAAGATGCGCGTCAAGAACATCGTCACCGGCCAGACCTCCGAACTCGGCCTGGACATGGGCGAGAAGTTCGAGGAAGAGCACCTGGACTACCACAAGATGAAGCTGTCCTACGTGGACGGCGACACCTGGGTGTTCATGGACCAGGAGAGCTTCGAGCAGTACGAGCTCACCAAGGAAGACCTGGGCGACAACGTGGGCTACATGACCCCGGAGGACGACTTCGAGCTGGAAGTGGCCTTCTTCAACAACAAGCCCGTCAGCGTCACCCTGCCCACCGCCATCCTGCGCACCATCACCTACTGCGAGCCCGGCGTCAAGGGCGACACCTCCGGCAAGACCTTCAAGCCGGCCACCCTGGACACCGGCATCGAGGTGTCCGTCCCCCTGTTCTGCGAGATCGGCACCAAGATCAAGCTGGACACCCGCGACGGCTCCTTCATCGAGCGCGCCTGAGCGGCTCCCCGCAGTGAAGGAAAAAGCCGCCCCACGGGGCGGCTTTTTCATGCCCGCGCGGGCTGCCCGCCGGGGCGGCGGGCAGCAGCGGCTTTCACTTGAGCACTATGCCCGACTCCAGGGCGGAGATCTTGGCGTACAGCTCCTCGTCGGTTGGCGTGCCGCTGACGCTCACGTAGATCGTGAAGCCCTCCCCGCGCTCCGGGTCGAAGGACGGATGCAGGACGGCGATGTCGCGGCGGTCTTCCTTGGCTATGGGCACGCGGTTGTACGGGCTGGAACCGGAGGAGATGGACTGCCAGCTCCGCAGGTAGGTGCGGGAGAGGGAATCCGCCGGCTTCCTGACCAGGTAGGAGGTGAAGTACGCTTCCTCGTCGGCCTGCGAGAATTCGATCTTGCGCAGCTTCCACGCCAGGGAGCCGTCGGGCTCCACCCTGAACCAGAACGGCAGGGCGAAGTACGCGTCCTCCGAGATGTCGAAGGCCTCGCGCGGCAGGTTCAGGGAGAACGACGGGGCTTCCACCTTCAGCCCCTCGTCGTCCAGTTCCAGGCTCATGGCCCCCAGGTCCCCGTACAGCTCCCCGTTGGCGGAGAGGAAGCCCAGCCAGTGCTCGAGGCTGGCCGCGTACGGGATGTAGGTGAGGTCGGCCACGCGCTTCATGTCGTAGAGGGCCCAGTCCATGGACATGTCGTCCTCGACCAGGAAGATGCAGGCCGCGCCGGAGGGAGTGGGGGTCCAGAGCAGCAGGGCCAGCTCGTAGCTGAAGTCGACGGTCCATACGGCCACGTTCCATACCCGGCCGTACGCGTCCGTGTGGGTATCGTCCACGAACGGCGCCCCGAAGGAGAGTATCCTGACCTTGTCGCCGCCCATGTGCCGGTAGCGGGCGATCCCGGACAGGAGTGCGTCCATGACGGTCTCCGAGGACGACATGACGCCGCCGGACCTGCCCCAGTCGGCCGCGGGCACCCGCAGGTCCACGAAGGTGAAGCTGTCGATCACCGCGCTGTTCGTGGTGACGCCGCCGTAGCCGGAGGCCTTGGCCTTCTTGAGGTCGGAGATCTTCCATTCGCCGTCCGTGTCGTCCCGGAAGACCACCTGGACGCCGGGCGATGAGGTGGAGGTGTAGAGCGAGAAGTCCGAGCCGTCGGCGAACGGGTGCAGGCCGCCGGCCGACCGGAACAGGGCTTCCATGTCGCGGACGTAGGCCTCCGCGTAGATGTCCCGGTACGCCTCGCGGATCTCCCGCACGGTCGCCGGGAGGGGCACCGTCGCGTCTATGTAGGAGATGGGGGACTGCACTTCCGGCATGAGCACGAAACCGTAGCGCGAGCGATCCTCTATGACGCCCGCGGACATGCCCTGCAGGTCCACCTCGGCCATCTTGAGGGAATAGGAGAACGAGTCGTCCTTCATGTCTATGATGCCTATGACCCTGCCCCGCTCGTCGAGCAGCGGCCCGCCCGAGGAACCCTTGTCGTTGGGCGGGGAGGTCTTGATGTAGGACCAGCGGCCGTCGCGTTCCTCGGGGAACTCCTCCAGCAGGGTTCCGGGCACCGCCACGATGCCCTGCCCGTAGATGTTGCCCACCTGGATCACGCGCTGGCCCTTCTCGAAGTCGCGCGAGACCTCGAACGAGGCCGGGGACCGGAAGTCCTCCACGGTGAAGAGGGCGTAATCCCGCGCGGTGTCGAAGGCCAGGACCTTCCCGACGCGGTGCACGGCGCCGTCGGCCCCCCGGATGAAATAGTCGTTGTCCACCCAGGAGTAGCCTTCGGGGGACAGTACGTGCGAGGCGGTCAGGAACCGGTCCGGCGCTATGGCGAACGCGGTGCCTATCGATATGTACTGGTCGTTGCGCACGTTGAAGGGCAGGGCCTCCCACGGGAGGTCGCGCTCGTACACGATGCCTTCGCGTTCCGTGCGCAGTATGACCACCTCGTAGCAGGCTTCGCGGACCAGGTCCTGCAGGCCGTCCGCGGACGGAGGCAGGTTGACGCACGAGACGGCGATGGCCGCCAGCGCGACGATGGCCGCCGCGGCCGTGAAGCGTGCGGGCCGGTTCTTTCCGATGATTGCGGTTCCGTGTGTTCGCATGTGATCCTCTCCCTGACGCGTTTGCATGAAGCGTTTTTGCTCCGGCCACTCTAATATGAAACGCGCGGCCTGAAAAGCCTCCGGCGGCGGGGTGACACGGGCCCGCCGGTGAGGTACAATCCCCTACCGCATGGAACACTACGACGTCGCGATCATCGGCACCGGGCCCGCGGGCCTCGGGGCCGCCTTCACGCTCCTGGACGCGCGCCCGGGGCTCTCCATCGTCATGTTCGACCGCAACGAGTTTTCCTCCGGCGGACTGCGCAACGACTGCAAGATGAACTTCACCTGGCCGGTGGGCTTCGCGGAAGGAGTCTGGACCGAGGACCTGGCCGCCGCTTACCTGGCCCGAGTGGAGGATTTCCTGCGGCCCGCCATCATGGAGAAGCGCGACGTGGCCATGTACGCCCGCCGGGCCGAACGCCTGGGGGCGCGGCTCCTGGAGATACGCCAGGCCCACCTGGGCACCGACGGCGGGCTGGAACTGATCAAGCGCCTGGTCGCGCGGCTCGCCGCGGCGGGCGTGGAGACGGCGCTGGGCGAGGAAGCGCTGGCGGTGGACGCCAAGGCCCGGGTCATCGAGACCGCCTCGCGCTCCGTCGGTTTCGGCGCGGCTCTGGTGGCGCCAGGCAGGGCGAGTTTCGGCTTCCTGCAGCGCGTGATGCGGGACAACGGGGTCGCGTTCTCGGACAACGTGGTGGACATGGGCATGCGCGTGGAGCTGCGCGAAGAGCGCTATCCCGTGGTGCGCGACTACTACGATCCCAAGTTCGCGTTCCCGAAGAAGGTGCGCACCTTCTGCACCAACTCCCGGGCTGCCCACGTGGTGCAGGAGAAGTACGAGGACGAGGCGGGCGCCTGGTACAGCGTCAACGGGCACGCCTGGTCGTCCAGCCGGCCGTCCAACGACCTGGCCAACTTCGCCATGCTCAAGACCGTCAGCCTCACCGAGCCCCTGGCCAGCGGACAGGCCTACGCGCGCGCCCTGGGCGGGCAGGCGATGCTCCTGGGCGGAGGCCGCCCCATCATGCAGCGCGTGGGGGATTTCCGCCTGGGCAGGCGATCCACCCGGGAAGCCTTCAACGGGGACCTGTACGACTTCGAACCCACCCTCGGCTCGTGCACGCCCGGGGACCTGGGGCTGGCGGTGCCCGCCAAGATCATGCGCGCGCTCTGGAACGCCATGAAGCTCCTGGACACCATCGTGCCTGGCGTGCTCCACCCGAGCACCGTCATGTACTACCCGGAGATCAAGACCTACGCCAACAAACCCGTCTTCCGGGACCCCGCCGGCTTCATGGCGGCCCCCGGGCTCTGGCTGGCAGGCGACGGGGCGGGAACCAGCAGGGGCATCACCGCGGCCTGGGCCTCGGGCATGCGCGCCGCGGAGAGCATGGCCGCGTCGTTCTGAAGGCCTGATGCCGCGGGACTCCGCCGACCGTCCGCGCGCGAAGGGCAGACTGGCACGGTTATTGCATCGTTTTCTGCGCGAACAGCGCATGAAAGGGATGCACGACATGCTGGTTATCAAGAACGCCTCCGTCTACGCACCTGAACACCTGGGCCTGCGCGACCTGCTCGTGGCGGGGGACCGGATCGTCGCCATGGCCGAGCGCATCGACGAGGCCAGGCTGCCCGTGCCCTGCGCGATCATCGACGCGGCCGGCCGCAGGACGACGCCCGGCCTCATCGACGGGCACGTGCACCTGACCGGCGGCGGCGGGGAGGGCGGCTTCGGCACCAGGACGCCGGAAATGCCCCTGAGCGCGGCCACCCTGGCGGGCGTGACGACCGTGGTGGGCGTGCTGGGCACCGACGGCCTGACCCGGTCGCCCGAAGCCCTGGTCGCCAAGGTGTACGCGCTGCGCGAGGAAGGCCTGTCCGCCTGGTGCTTCACCGGCTCCTACCGGGTGCCCCCCGTCACCGTCACCGGCGACGTCACCAAGGACATCATGATGATAGAGCCGGTGATCGGCGTGGGCGAGGTGGCCGTGTCCGACCACCGCTCGAGCAAGCCCACGGACGCCGAGCTGTCGCGCCTGGCGAGCCAGGCCAGGCTCGGGGGCATGCTGTCCGGCAAGGCGGGGTTGGTCAACGTGCACCTGGGCGACGCCCAGGCGGGCTTCGGGCCCCTGGAACGCGCGGTCGCCGCCGGGGACCTGCCCCGGACCCAGTTCCTCCCCACGCACTGCAACCGCAATCCGCGCCTCATGGCGGAAGCCCTGGACTGGGCCAGGGCGGGCGGCCGCGTGGACTTCACCGCCAGCACCACCGCTGCGTTCCTGGCCGGCGGCGAGACCTCGGCCGCCGCCGCCCTCGCCGCCTTCCTGGGGGCCGGAGCGCCCCTGTCGGCCATCACCGTCACGAGCGACGGCCAGGGAAGCCTCCCGCGCTTCGACGCGGACGGGCGGCTGTGCGGGCTGGAGGTGGGCGGCTGCGCCTCGCTCCTGTCGTTTTTGCGTGAAGGAATGGCCGCCGGCATAGTATCATTCGAGTCGATGCTGGCCGCGGTGACGGAGAATCCGGCACGGGCGCTCGGACTCGGGAGCAAGGGGAGGATCGAGGTGGGGATGGACGCCGACATGGTCGTGTTCGACGACGGTCTCGCGCCGGCCTTCGTGGTCGCCAGGGGCCGGGTCATGGTGGCCGACGGCCGCCCGCTGGTGCTGGGCGCTTTCGAGCCGCCCGCCGGGGAGCCCGCATGACGGACGTCCTGCTCGTCAGCGGGAGCGAGGGCACGGCCGCCGTGCTCTCCAGGCAGCTGTCGTCCTGCCTCGAGGGCCGGGCCACGGTCCGGGCGCTCTGCGTGAACGGCCTGGTTCCCGGCGACCTCCCCGCCGACCTGGTGGTGCTCTCCAGCTCGCTGGTACGCGACGAGCTCGTCTCGCTCGGACTCCTCGACCCGTCGTCGGACCACATCGTGGCGCGCCGCACGGTCGACCCGGACGTCCTCGAGCGCGTGGTTGCCCTGCCCCCCGGCACCCGGGCCCTGTTCGTGAACGACCGGGCCCAGACCGCGCGCGAGTGCGTGGACGCCCTCCTGGAACTGGGGCTGGATTCCATACGGTGGCTGGCCTGGAACCCGTCCGACCCTCCGCCGCCCCCCGAGTACCGCCTCGCCGTGGTCGCCGGCGAGCCGGATCTGGTCCCGGACGGCGTGGCCGAGACCATCGACCTGGGCGCGCGCATCATGGATTTCGGCACCCTGGCCGAGATCATGGGCCGCCTGGGCATACCGTACGCCGACATCGGCCACTTCTCGCGGCGCTACCTGGCCAAGATCGTGAGCCTGGCCAGGCGGCTGTCGCGCTCCACCGAGGAGGCCAGGCGCCTGTCCGGCCACCTGGCCTCCGTGATAGACAGCCTGAGGCACGGCATCCTGGTCTACGATCCCTCGGGCAGGGTGTCCGTGTGCAACGAGGAGCTGCGCGAACTGCTAGCGGTGCGCGGCGCAGCCGGCGCCGGCAGCACCCTCGCGGCGGTGGTCAGGCAGCGCGAGCTCCTGGATTTCCTGGAATGCCGCTGCGGCGAGGAAGAGGGTTCGTTCAAGCTGCCCGGAGGCTCCGTATCGGTGCGGCGCTTCGACCTGGGCGAGGGCGGTCACACCGTCGCGGTCTTCCGCGGCGAGGGCGAGGAGGAGAGCAAGGCCGCCAGGCTGGGGCGCGAGTACCGGCGCCGCGGCCATGTCGCCAAATGGACCATGGACGACATAGCCGGCGACAGCGAGCCGATACGCCGCGCAAAGCGCATAGCCGCGCGGCTTTCCGCCACCGACCTGTCCATATTGATCAACGGCGAGAGCGGCACCGGCAAGGAGCTCTTCGCCTCGGCCATCCATGCCGCCAGCGCCCGCGCCTCCGGGCCGTTCCTGGCCGTGGACCTGGGCGCGCTGTCCGACGACCTGATCGAGAGCGAGCTGTTCGGCTACGAGGAAGGCGCGTTCACCGGCGCCAAGAAAGGCGGCAAGGCCGGCCTCTTCGAGCTGGCCGACGGCGGGACGCTCTTCCTGGACGAGATCGGCAACGTGTCGCCCAAGGTGCAGACCCGGCTCCTGCGCGTGCTGCAGGAGCGCGAGGTCATGCGGGTGGGCGGCGCGGAGATCAAGCGCGTGGACGTGCGCGTGATCGCGGCCACCAACGAGGACCTGCTCGGCAGGGCGCGGCGCGGCCTGTTCCGCGAGGACCTGTACTTCCGGCTCAAGATGGGCTGGATCCGCATACCTCCGCTGCGCGAACGCCCCGACGACATACCCGCGCTCGTGGCCCGCATCCTGGCGAACGAGGGGGCGCGCGAGGTGGCCGTTGCCCGGTCCGTGCTCGACGCCCTGTCCGCCCGCGAGTGGCCCGGCAACGTGAGGGAACTGCGGAACGCGGTGAGCTACATGCTGGCGGTCCGCGAAGGGCAGGCCATCAGGCTGGAGGACCTGCCGGACGCGGCCTAATTCGACGATGCCGCCGGCCGCGGGCGATGGGCGCCTGCAACACGCGCGACGCCCGCGCATGACGGCCCGGGACTTGGCGCCGAGGACATGGTCGTGCTCCGGGCCGTCGCGGAACTGAACGCCGTCGGCAAGTCCGCCGGACGCGACGCCATCGCCGCCCTGCCCGCCGCGAGGAGCATGCGGCTCGGTCCCGGCGCCATACGCGCGCGGCTCGAGCGGCTGGACACCCTGGGGCTGGTCGCCAGCAAACGCGGCAGGGGCGGTACGTCCATCACGGCCAGTGGCGCATCGGTCATCGCCGATTCCCGCGAGATTTAATGGTTATATTGCACCCTATTCAGCCTTTTTAACCATTTTACAGCCAATTCCAGGAGATCAACATGCCTTCAGGAACCCTTGTGATAGCCGGCGGAGCGCTGGGGCGCTACGAGCGAGCCATCCTAGGACGGTTCATAGACGCGGCCGGAGGCCCGGCCAAACGCTTCTCCGTCCTGCCCGCCGCCACGGTCGATCCACATGCCGGCTTCAGGCGCTTCGTGGAGAATGCGGCGGCGCTCGGGGTGGACCGGAGTTCCATCAGCCTGCTGGAAGTGTCCGGCTCCGTCCCCGGCTGGGAACGCGGTGCGTCCGACCGGCGGCAGGTCGAGGCCCTCGAAGGCTCGGACGGCGTCTGGATCCTGGGCGGCGACCAGAACCGACTGACCGCCCTCCTCGTCCTGCCGGACGGCCGCGACACGCCCCTGCTCGCCGCCCTGAGGGCCAGGCTGGACGCCGGCGCGGCCATCGGCGGGACCAGCGCGGGCGCGGCCGTCATGTGCGACCCCATGATCGGGGGCGGCACCAGCTTCGGCGCGCTCGCCTGCCCGCGGGCCTCGGGCCCCGGCCCCGGCGAGATGGACCGAGCGCTCTGGATGAGCCGCGGCTTCGGGCTGTTCCCCTGCGGCATCGTGGACCAGCATTTCGACGCGCGCGCGCGCATGGGACGACTCGTCGAGGCGGTCATGACCGACGGCGACGGCCTGCGGCCCGGTTTCGGCATAGCCGAGGACAGCGCCATGGCCTGGGATGCCGCCGCCGGCACCGTGGAGGCGATGGGCGCGGGAGGCGTGTACATCGTCGATCCGCGGCGCGCCGTCAGGGACCTGGTGGACGGGCGCCTCCGGTACCGGGGCGTCGTCTTCCATTACCTGACCCGGGGCGACCGCTTCGAACCCGCCACCGGCATGGCCACCTTCCCCGGGAAGCGCCCGCTGGAGGGTCTCGATCCGGCCTTCTCCGCCGCCGGCGCGGTTGCCTCGGGCCCGCTGTCGCCCTACGGGACGCTCGCCCAGTTCGCCGCCCGCATGGTGATGGACAACGATCCTGCCTGCCTGGAAGCGGACGGCACAGGGCGGCGCTTCGCGAAGGCCTACCTGATCGAGGAGCTGGATGGCCGCCAGCTCGGATGGCTCGTCAGGGTATGCCGCCGCGAGGGACGGAGCCGCGGCTGGCTCGACGACGAGGGCGTCAGCTTCGAGGGCGTGGAACTGGACATCCTGCCCGTCGCCGTATCGATAGGCGAACCCTGAGCGACGTGCAGGGTCCAATTGGTACGGTTATTGCTATTAATGTTGGGACGCTCGTACATTCCGGGACATCCGGCGACGGGACGTCCAGATGCACTAGGACCATAAGGAGGCCCGGATCATGAAACGAGCTACGCTTGTCGCGGCTACCCTGGCGATGGTCGGCTTGACCGCGATGGCCGGCTGCGGCGCCGCGCGGAAATCGGCCGACCGATACGCCACGACCTACTTCACCGAAGCCAAGACCCTCAACTATTTCCTCCTCCTCGACTCCACCGCCCAGCGCGTGGCGGCGAACACCCAGGACGGGCTCGTGGAGAATGACCGCTTCGGCCGCTACGTCCCGTCGCTCGCGGAGTCGTGGACGCACAACGACGACTACACCGTGTGGACCTTCACCCTGCGCCAGGGCGCCGCGTGGGTGGATTCCGCCGGCCAGCGCACCGCGTGGGAAGTCACCGCCGACGACTTCGTCGAGGGGCTGCGCTACGTCGCCGATCCGGCCAACGGCATCAAGAACGTCTCCACGATCCGCAAGGTGATCGCCGGGCTCAACGGCTATTACTACGACCTCCTGGACATCGACGAAGGCAAGGACATCGGCATGACCAGGGAGGCCGCCGAGGAGAATTTCCGGACCGTCGGCGTGGCCGCCCCCGACCCGCGCACGGTGGTCTACACGCTCACCAAGCCCACGCCTTATTTCCTGTCCTACCTGGTGACCGAGCTCTTCTTCCCGCTCGAACGGGCTTTCCTCGACCAGGTGGGCGCCCAGGACTTCGGCACCTCGCGCGAACGCCTGATCTACTCGGGCGCCTACTACCTGGCCGACTGGCAGCGCGACAAGCAGATCGTCATGGAGAAGAACCCCCTGTACTGGGACGCCGCTTCCGTGCCCGTCAAGACCGTCAGCATGCAGAAGGTGACCGACCCGGCGGTGAGCGTCGAGATGTTCATCCGCGGCGAGCTCTCCGCCACCGGCCTGCAGGCCGACCAGGTCAAGGCGCTCGCGGGCACGCCGCAGGCCGAGTTCGTCTACCCCGCGGAAATCTCCAGCGTCACCTACTGGTTCATCCAGAACTTCAGCTCCGACAATCCCGAATTCCGCGCCTTCGTCAACAATCCCGATTTCCGCAAGGCGCTCTACTACGGCATCGACCGCGTGAAGCTCCTGAGCCTGTACGACCCCTACAACCCGGCGGGCCTCCTGCGCAACACGGTGGTGCCCGAGGAGACCGTGGTTGACGAGAACGGCCGCGACTACACCGACTACCCGGGCCTGGCCGAGCTCAAGGCTGCCGGGGATTATTTCGACACGGACAAGGCCCGTTCGTACTTCGCCAAGGCGGTGGCCGCGCTCACCGACGGCGCCGGCGCCATCAAGGGCGTCTCCCCGGCCACGGTGGACATGAAGCCGGTGGCCGAGTTCGCCGTGGACGGCAAGCTGCCCCTGCAGATGCTCTACGTGCACTCCAACGACGCGAACGACACCAAGATGGCCCTGCTCCTGCAGGCCATGCTCGAAGAGGTCTTCCAGGGACAGGTCAAGCTCGTCCTGGGCCAGTACGTCGACGACAAGTTCAACGACGTGGTCGAGCCGCGCCGCTTCGACCTCGTGTACGACAGCTTCCGCTTCGGCTTCGGCGACCCGTCAGCGCAGCTCTCCCGGCTGGTGACCGACGGCGGGATCAACGACGGCCGGTATTCCGATCCTGAGTTCGACGCGCTCATCCAGGAGGCCGAGGGCGAGAATCTCCTCTCGGAGCGCTACGCCCTGTTCTCGCGGGCGGAGAGGCTGTTCATCGACCGCGTCTACGTGATCCCGTTCCAGGTCGGCGGCGGAGCCTACACGATGAGCAAGGCCGTTCCCTTCACCTACCCGCGCGGCGGCTTCGGCACCACGCGCTTCAAGTACAAGGGCATGATCGTCGAGCGCGAGCCCGTGACCAAGGCCCGTTACGAGAAGCTCAAGGCCGAGTTCCTGTCCGAAATGGAATCCGCCACCAAGCGGTGACCGCCCGCCCCGCGCGACCCGTTCGCGCGGGGCTTTTCCATCACGTCCGGAGCGAGGTCCCCGATGCTGCGTTACATGCTCAAGCGATTCGCCCAGTCGATCCTCACGGTGGCCCTCGTGGTGCTGGCCGTGTTCATGCTGCTGAGGCTCATGCCCACCTCGGGCTACTTCAGCCGCGAGGACTACGTCACCATGGACGAGGCGGCCCGCACGGCCTATCTCCGCACGCTCGGCGTGCTGGACGATCCGTTCACGCAGTTCGGGCGCTTCGCGTCCGCGCTGGCCGGGGGAGACCTTGGCAGGTCGATAACCGTGTACCCGCGCACGCCCATCACCGAGATACTCGCCGAGAAGATCCCCTACTCGCTGTGGTTCGGCGTGGCGGGTATATCGGTCAGCATGGCCCTGGGCCTGCTGCTCGGGGTGATGATGGCCCGGTACAAGGACGGGCCGACGGACTGGCTCGGCACGGCGTATGTCGTGGTGGTGAGGGCCGTCCCCAGCCTGATCTACCTCTTCCTCATCCAGACGGCGGCCTCGCGCTTGCTCGGCCTGCCCATGATCTTCTACGCGGACGACGTCTCCTCCTGGATACTGCCCGCCGCCTCCATGGCCCTGCCCGGCCTCGCGTGGTACGCCATCTGGCTCAGGCGGTTCATGGTCGACGAGGAGAACAAGGACTACATCAAGTTCGCCGTGGCCAAGGGCGTCCCGCGCGGCAAGGTCATGACCGGCCACGTGCTCCGCAACGCCATCGTGCCGCTGGTGCAGTACTTCCCCACGCAGGTGCTGCTCACGATCACGGGGTCGCTCATCATCGAGAGCATCTACTCCATCCCCGGCATGGGGGGCCTGCTCGTGTACGCCATCAGGCAGCACGACAATACGCTGGTCCAGGCACTCGTCCTCATCTACTCCGCCCTCGTCGTGGCGGGAGTGTTCCTGGGCGACGTGCTCATGGCGCTGGTCGACCCGCGCATCAAGCTTTCCTCGGCGCCCGTGGAAAGGGAGGCGGCATGAGCGACCGCATCGAACCGGCGCTCTTCGCGCCCGCCGCTTTCGACGCGGCGGCCGCCGAGCGCGGCGGCTACGAGTCCTACTCGTACTGGCGCTCGACCTTCAGGACCTTCATGAAGAGCCGGCTGGCCGTGACCCTGCTGCTGGCCATGACCGCCCTCGTCGCGTTCTCGTTCGCCTATCCCGCCCTTTCCGGCGCCGATCCCAACGCCGTCGCCCTGGACACGGAACGCTGGAACCTCAGGCCGGGATCCGGGTCGGGCCCGTTCGGCACGGACGGCCTGGGCAGGGACATGTGGGCGCGGACCTGGCACGGCGCGCGCACCTCCCTCCTTCTGGGATTCGTGATCGCGCTGTTCGACGTCGGCCTCGGCATGATCGCCGGGGCGATCTGGGGATACGCGCGCCGGATCGACCGTTTCATGACCGAGCTGTACAACGTGGTCACGAACATCCCGCAGACCGTCGTGCTGATCCTGCTGTCGTACATCCTGCGACCGGGCTTCTGGACCATCGTGATCGCGCTGTGCTCCACCGGCTGGCTGTCGATAGCGCGATTCGTGCGCAACAAGGTCATCACGATTCGCGACGCCGAGTACAACATCGCGTCCCGTTGCCTGGGCACGCCTCCGGGAAGGATCATCGGGAGGAACGTGCTGCCCTACCTGGTGAGCGTCATCATCATGGAGGCGGCGCTCACGATTCCCTACTCGATCGGCGCCGAGGTGTTCCTGGGCTTCATCGGGCTTGGACTGCCGCTGGACACCGTGTCGCTCGGCAACCTGGTCAACCTGGGAAAGGCCAACTTCATGCTGTACCCCTACCAGCTAGCCTGGCCCACCTCGATACTGGCGGCCATCACGGTGTCGTTCTACATAGTCGGCAACAAATTCGCCGACGCCTCCGACCCGAGGAACCACGTATGATGCGGGGAAAGACGGAAAACGCCGCGGCTGCGCGGCTCGACGAGTCCCCGGTCGCCCCGGGCGGCCTCCTCCTCGAGGCCGACGGCATCGAGATAGGCTTCACGCTCAGGGGCCGGCACCTGAGCGCGGTGCGGAGGGCTTCGCTCACCCTGCGCGCCGGCGAGACGCTGGCCGTGGTCGGGGAATCGGGCTCGGGAAAGAGCGTGCTGGCCAAGAGCTTCCTGGGCATGCTGGACCGCAACGGGCGCGTCGAGGCCGGATCCATCCTGTACCGCGGCGCGGACCTGGCGCGTTTCTCGGCGGAGAAAGACTGGCTGCGCATCCGCGGCAGGCGGATCGCCATGGTCTTCCAGGATCCCATGACCGCCCTCAATCCGCTCAAGACCGTCGGCGCGCAGATAGCCGAGGCCGCGATACTGCACCGCGCCGCGGACAAGCGCGCCGCGCGCGATATCGCGCTGGAGATGCTCGAGCGCGTGGGCATGACCGAGCCCGCGCGGCGGTACGCCCAGTACCCCCACGAGTTCTCGGGAGGCATGCGGCAGCGCGCCGTCATCGCCGCGGCCATCGCGTGCGGACCGGAGATCCTCGTATGCGACGAACCGACCACCGCGCTGGACGTCACCATCCAGGCCCAGATCCTCGGGCTGATCAAGAACCTGCAACGCGACCTGGGCATGTCCGTGCTGTTCATAACGCACGACCTGGGCGTGGTGGCGCGCATGGCCGACCGCATCGCCGTCATGTATGCCGGGCAGGTGGTCGAGGAGGGGCTTGCGCGGGAGATATTCTACGACGCTCGGCATCCGTACACCTGGGCGTTGCTGGCATCCCTGCCGCAGCTTGGCCTCAAGGGCGAGGAGCTGTTCGCCATCCGCGGCACGCCGCCCTCGCTCTTCAAGGAAATAAAAGGCGACGCGTTCGCGCCCAGGAACCCGATGGCGCTCGAGGTGGACTTCGAGTTCGAGCCGCCGTTCTTCCAGGTATCCCCGACGCACCGCGCCAAGACCTGGCTCCTCGACCCGCGCGCGCCGCGTCTGGAAGAACCGGAAACGGTACGCAGGCTGCGCGCCAAATTCCCGCAGGGTTCGATCCAAGGAGGCACGCGATGAACGCGGAACCCCTGCTCTCGCTCGAGGGCATTTCCGTCACCTTCGGTTCCGGCCGGAAGGCGTTCCGCGCGGTGGACGGCGTCAGCCTCGAGCTCATGCAAGGCGAGACGCTCTCGCTGGTGGGAGAATCCGGCTCGGGAAAGACGACCGTGGGCAGGGCCGTAATGCGAGTGCTGCCCCTTTCCGCCGGATCGATCCGGTACCGGGGCGAGCGCATATCGGGCCGCATACCCGCGGCGGCCGAGCGCGGGCTCAGGCAAAAGATCCAGATGATCTTCCAGGACCCCATGGCCTCGCTCAACGAGCGAGCCAAGATCGACTACATCGTGAGCGAAGGCCTGGCCAATTTCAGGCTGTACGGGAACGAGGCCGAGCGGCGGGCCAAGGTGGAGCGCGCGATGGAGGAAGTGGGACTCCTGCCGGAATTCGCGAGCAGGTTTCCGCACGAGTTTTCCGGCGGCCAGCGCCAGCGCATAGGCATCGCGCGGGCCCTGGCGATGGAACCGGAGCTGCTCATAGCGGACGAGCCGATCAGCGCGCTCGACGTGTCCATACGGGCCCAGGTCATCAACCTGCTCAACAAGCTCAAGAAGGACCGCGGCCTGTCCTACCTGTTCATAGCCCACGACCTGTCCGTGGTGCGCTTCATATCGGACCGCATCGCGGTGATCTACCGCGGCCGGCTCGTGGAACTGGCACCGGCGGAGGAACTCTTCGCCAGGCCTCTCCATCCATACACCAAAGCGCTCCTCTCGGCCGTGCCGGTACCCGACCCTGACGCCGAGCGGGACAGGAAGATCGTCGCATACAGCCCGTCCATGCATCCGTACGGCGACAGTCATCCCACATGGGCGCAAGCCCTCCCGGGGCACTTCGTGAGCGGCACGCCGGAGGAGATCGAAACATGGCTTGGCGGTCCGGGGACCGTCCCTACTTGAGCGCGAAGCTTCCCTTCTCGTCGAAGCCCAGCTTGACCGGCTCCTTGCGGATGGCGTCCGGCAGCTTCACCGTGGTGGAGCCGCGCACCCGGAACTCGCCCCTGCGCTCGGAGAAGAGCCGCCTGACCGCGTCCGACAGGCGCTTGGAGCTGAAGGTCCCGGTCACGGTGACGAACACGCTCTGGCCCACGCGCTTGATCGCGCCGGCGTCGCCGACCACCAAGGACTCGCCGTTGATGAAGAGCTCGTAACCCAGTTCCGTGAAGTCCAGCGGGCCGCGCGCCTCGTTCCGGATCTCGATGGTGAAGCTGACCTTGAGGGGCAGGTCCAGGTCCTTGGGATCGATCACCGGGGCGGCGGGCTTGCGGCCGGCAAGTATGTCCCCGAATACGGCGCGCGCCTTGGCCGGATCCACGGCCTTCCCGGCCTTTGCGATGGCCGCCGTGACCTCGGCGGCGGTCGGCGGCGTCACCGTGAAGCCCGTGATGGCCACCGTCGGCTTTATGGCCGGGATCTTCTTCTCCAGCCTGTAGGAGAAGGAGACGTCCGCGGGCAGCGAAAGCCCGGGCACCTTGGGCAGGGGGATGGACAGCTTCCCGGACACCACCGTGAGCAGCCAGTCCTTGCTCGCGTAATCCTTCACCAGCTTGATGATCGCGTCGTACGGCAGCGTCACCGTGAAGGTGCTGGCCTTCTTGCCCTTGGCCGGCACCTTGAACCCGCCCTGGTTGGCCACGGAGAACACCTTCGAGCCCTCGACCGCGAAGTCCAGGGACATGCCGGAGAAGGACAGGGCCACGGGATACGGGTTCGAGACGGTCAGCTCGAACAGGAAGGTCACGTCCCGCAGGGTGATGGCCTCGACCTGGAAGCGGGTCACTTCCGCGGCGGGCTTGGGGACGGCCTGCGCGAAGGCGGCGGGAGCCGCGGCCAGCAGCGCGGCGGCGAGCGCCGCCCATCGTACCGTTCGTTTCATGTATGTGTCCCTTTCATGCGTCGTGATTCACGCCACGGGATCGCGGCGGAAGTGGCAGCCGATGGAGCGTTCGTCGTGCATGGCCGCGGACACCACGATCCGCGCGGACGCGACGCCGTTCCTGAGTTCAATGATATCGCGGGTGAGCGTCGCCTCCCGGTAGAAGGCGCCGATCCGGTGCCCGTGGTAGTCCAGGTCCGCGACCGCGCGCTCCAGGCCCTTGCGCGTGCGCACGATGCCCGCGTGGTTCCACATGGTCAGCTTGATCAGGTTCCAGTCCTGGTAGATGAGCGTGGGCTCGAAGCTCTCCGGCCGCCTCGGCGGCTTCCAGTCCGGGATGGCGTCCATGCGCGCCGCGTCCACCCGCTCGAAGGACGAGGCGATGCCGGCCGCCGAGCGCACGCCCCAGAGCAGGCCCTCCAGGAGCGAGGTGGACGCCAGCCGGTTGGCCCCGTGCACGCCCGTGCAGGAGGTCTCGCCCGCGGCGTGCAGCCGCCGGATGGACGTCCTGCCGCGGCCGTCCACCTTCACGCCCCCGCAGAAGTAGTGCGCGGCCGGCGTCACCGGTATGGGCTCCCGCTCGATGTCTATGCCGCCGGACATGCAGGTTTCGTGGATGCGCTTGAAGCGTTCCGGTATCGGTATCTCGCCCCGGTACCTGGTGGCCAGGTCCAGGAGCACGTAGGCCGAGCCGTCGGCGGCCATCTCCTCGAAGATGGCCCGGGCCACCACGTCCCGCGGCGCCAGGTCCCCCAGCGGCGAGTACCGTTCCATGAACGGCTTGCCGTCGCGGGTCAGGAGCCTGGCGCCCTCGCCCCGCAGCGATTCCGACACCAGGAAGCGCCTGATGTCCTTGTGGTAGAGCGCCGTGGGATGGAACTGCACGAACTCCGCGTTGATGACGTCGGCCCCCGCGCGGTGCGCCATGGCGATGCCGTCGCCCGTGGCCACGGTGGGATTGGTGGTGTACCGGTAGATGTTCCCGAGCCCGCCGCAGGCCAGGATGACGGCGTCGGCCAGCAGGGTGTGCACCTCCCCGCTCCCGTTGTCCAGGGCGTAGACGCCCAGCACCTCGCGCTCCTTGTAGAGCTCGCGGCAGTCCGTGGAATGGTGGTTGTTGGTGATCAGGTCTATGGCCGTGCAGGAGAGCATGACCGGCAGGCCGATGGACTCCGCGTGGCGGACCAGGGCCGCCTGGATGGCGTCGCCCGTGTGGTCCTGGACGTGCAGGATGCGCCTCGCGGAATGCGCCGCCTCCTCGGTCCAGTCCCAGGCGCCGGACGAGTCCCGGCTGAATTCCACGCCCGCCTTGCCCGCCAGGAATTCCACGGCGAGGGACGGCCCCTCCTCCGCTATGAGGCGCACCGCGTCGTCGCTGTTGTACCCGCAGCCGGCCCGCCTGATATCGGCCTCCAGGGCCCGCGCGCCGTCGCCCTCGCGCGCCGCGACGATGCCTCCCTGGGCCAGGTTGGTGGCGGTGTCGTCGATGCGATCCGCCTTGGTGACCAGGAGCACGTCCAGCCCGGCCTCCCGCGCGGAGATGGCCGCGGCCAGGCCGGCTATGCCCGTGCCCACGACGATGAGGTCCCGGCGCTGCCTCATCGTGCGCCCGCGACCGTGTCGATCATGGCAGTGAGCGCGCGGGCGGCGTCCTCCCGGACGGAAACGCCCACCGTCACCGGGTGGTACAGGGGCCCGGTGCCGCCATCGAGACGGTCCTCCACCGAGCGCAGCGTGGCGTACAGGCCGGCCGCGTCTATCCGGGCCATGTTCATGCAATAGGATTCGCGCAGGGGCAGCACCGTGCGGTCCGGCATCGCGGCGGCCAGCCGGTGCACGAAACCGGCCTCCGTTCCCACCGCCCAGGCCGAGCCCGGGCCGCCGGCGCGCACGGCCTCCAGTATCGCCTCGGTGGAGCCGGTGCGGTCGGCGGCGGCGGCGACCGGCCCGTCGCACTCGGGGTGCACCATGACGGTGATGCCGGGCACGCGAGCGCGCGCCGCCTCCAGGTCCGCGACCGTGAAGCGGCGGTGCACGTGGCAATGCCCGTCCCAGAGGAAGAGCGCGGCGCGCGACGGATCGCCCGTCCCATCGATGGAGCCGTCCCGGCGCACCGTGAACACCCTCGAGCCGTCCAGGCCCAGCGCGCGCGCCGTGTTCCAGCCCAGGTTGCGGTCCGGCGAGAAGAACACGCTCCTGCCCCGGTCCAGGAAGCGGGAAAGCACGGCCGCCGCGTTGCCGGAGGTGCAGACCGAGCCGCCCCGCGCGCCCGTGACCGCCTTCATGTCGGCAGAGGAGTTCATGTAGGTCACCGGCGCCACTTCCGAGCCGGTGAGCGTGTCCAGCCGGGCCAGGACCGCGGCGGCCGCGCCGGCGTCGATCATGTCCGCCATGGGACAGCCGGCGCCCGGGTCGGGGATCAGCACCTCCTGGCCCGGCCGGGCAAGGATCGCCGCGCTCTCTGCCATGAAGCGGACGCCGCAGAACACGATGTACCGCGCCCGGCTGGCGGCGGCCTCGACGGCCAGCCGGTAGGAGTCGCCGGTGAAATCGGCGAGGGCCACGATCTCCGGGCGCTGGTAGTGGTGCGCCGCGATCGCGACTGCCGGCCCCAGGCGCACCCTGACGCGCCTGATCCCGGCCACCGGGTCCTCGGCACGCGCTCCGGCCGGGCTCACCGCGCGCGCTCCGCCTTGAGCGAGAAGTCGAACACGTTCACGCTGTGCGTGAGCTCCCCGAAGGACACGAAGTCCAGCCCCGAGTCGGCCAGGCCCAGGAGCCTCTCGAGGGTCATGTTCCCGGACGCCTCGGTCTCCGCCCTCCCGGCCACCAGGCGCACGGCCTCGCGCACCGTGCGGTCGTCCATGTTGTCCAGCATGATGCGGTCCGCGCCCGCCTCCAGCGCCTGGGCCACCTCGTCCAGGGTCCGGGTCTCCACCTCCAGCCGGAACCGCCGGCCCCAGGCCGCGCGCGACGCGGCGACCGCCGGCGCGATGCCGCCGGCCGCGTCCACGTGATTGTCCTTCAGCATGATCATGTCGTGGAGGCCCATCCGGTGGTTGCGCCCGCCGCCGACCGCGACCGCGTATTTCTGCAGTCGCCGCATGCCGGGCACGGTCTTGCGCGTATCCAGGATCTCGGGCGGCCTGACCCCGAGCCCGGCGGCCCGCGCGGCGAGCGCATCGACGAATCGCCTCGTCTTGGTGGCAACCGCCGACAGCTGGGACACGAAATTGAGGGCCGTGCGTTCGGCGGCCAGGATGGATGCGGTCCGTCCCTTCACCCTGGCGACCACGGTCCCGCGGGACAGCCGGTCGCCGTCGCCGAACGCCGGCTCCACCGCCACGTCCGGATCCACGGCGGCGAAGGTCGCGGAAAACACCGGCAGCCCGCAGAGCACGCCGTCGTCCTTGGCGATGAGCCTGAAGACGCTCCCGTGGTCCGGGCCGAACAGCCCCGCGCTGGATACGTCCCCCGCGTCGCCCAGGTCCTCTTCCAGCGCGGCCCGCAGCACGTCCTGCCAGGCCGTCTCGTCGATGATCGCTCGCATGCATCCCCCCGCCGCCGGTCATCCCCGCCCGGGGGGACCGTCAACGGCCGGAAGCATACCGGGACAGGTGACGTTCGTAAATACCTCGCAGCTCCGCGACGCGCGGCGGCACGGGCAGATCCAGCCAGGTTCCGTCCATGATCCGGGAGACCGGCGCCAGCCCGGTGGAGGTGCTGGTGAGCATGAGGGCGACGCGGCCGCCGGCGAGTTCCGCCAGCCGGAGCGGACGCTCGGCCAGGGCCTGGCCCGCTTCCGCGAGCGCGGCCAGCACCTCGCCCCTGGTGACCCCCTCGAGCGCGTCGGCGGCGGGCGGCGTGCAGGTGACCAGGGGCTCGTCGAGCCTGATGTAGAAAATGTTGGTGCGCGTGCCCTCGGTCAGCTCGCCGCGGCCGTTGACCAGGAGGGCGTCCCAGCAGCCCAGCGACGCGGCAGCGCGGAAGGCGACGGTGGACATGAGGAGGGACAGGCTCTTGGCCCGCGGGAACTGGCGCTCGCCCCTGAAGGCCAGGCAGCCCAGGCCGGCTTCATGCGCGCCTTCAGGAGGGTGCAGGGGAGGCAGCATGAAGGCGTACCAGTCGGCGTCCCGGTCCGCGTGCCCGACGAGCATCAGCTTCAGGTTGCAGTCGGCTATGCGGTTGGCGGCCACCAGCGCGGCGAGCGCGGATTCCATCGCGCTTATATCCAGGCCGTGGCGCATGCCCAGGATGTCCGCCGAACGGATGAGGCGCTCCAGGTGCCGGCCGGGCAGGCGAAGCGTCCCGGCGCGCAGGGCCAGGGTCTCGTAGCAGCCGTAGCCGTGGGTGATGTCCGCGTCGTCCAGGGGGAACACCAGGCTCGACGCGTCGACGAGCGCGCCGTTCCGGAGCGCCTTGGGGCCGATCATCTCAGTCCAGCTCCAGCCCCAGGATCAGGCGCAGGCGCGAGTTCTCGTAGCCCGTGACCGAGTAGAGTTCCAGCGGCGCGAAGCGGTCGAAGGCCCAGGCCACGCCCAGGACCGGCCGGTAGGACCCGACCGGGAAGGCCAGGGTCAGCGAGCCCTCCAGGCTGGTCATCTCGTACACGAAGTCCGTGGCCACCCCGGAGACGGAATCCACCGAGACCGAGTAGCCTATGTGCCTGATCCAGTCGAAGCCGCCGCGCAGGGACCAGCTCTCCCCCAGTCCCAGCGAGAGCGAGCCGCCGGCCCTGGTCTCGAAGCCGCGGTCGTGTGCGGCATATACTGTTTCAGTCACCGCAGGAGAATACAGAGCCGAACCCTCCACGTACTCTTCCAGCTCGAAGGGCCAGGACGTGCGGTAGTAGCCGGCCAGGGACAGGGGACCGAGGCGGGCCGACAGGTCCGCGCCCAGGAGCGGCTTGACCCACATGGTGCGCTGGCCCTGGAACCAGACGTAGGCCGGGCTGTGGCCGTAGCGGTCCTCGTCGATCACGGCGCCGTTGGCTATGGCCGCGACGCTGGCCGACACCGAGCCGCCGGGGAAGGCCAGGGACAGCGCGTCCTCGTCCAGCCTGAACAGCTCCAGGTCCAGCGTGGTGGCGCTGCGCATCACGACGGTCGAGCCTCCGCCGGCCTCGTCGTACTCCTCCATGAAGCTGTCCGCGGAAAACAGGAGGCCCGTCTGGGCGAAGCCCGCCCAGCGCAGCACCAGGCTGGCCGAGCCCTCGAGCGCGCCCGAGCTGTTGGGCGCCAGGCTCAGGTCGAAGGACAGGGGCGACTGGGCGAAGGCGATCGCCGGAAGCGTCAGCAGGGAAAGCACGAGGACGGCTTTGGGAACGTTGCGCATGGAACCTCCGGCGGGCATGGTTTTTCGAT
>JAKLIU010000020.1:0-14443 GCA_022709445.1 Spirochaetota bacterium
TCTCCCTGCCCACCTGGGCGGCGAGCTCCGACAGCTCGGCCGCCATGGTGGTCTCCGTCGAGGCCATGTCCAGCGCCTTCTTCCCCTGGCCCCGGCCGATGAAGAACAGGACCGCGGAAATGGCGGCCAGCGCTATCGGGATGAATATCATGGGTGCCTCCGTACCGTAATTGTGGAGCCCCCGGGTCATGATTGCAAGTGCGCCCGCGGCCGGCGCGGGGGGCTTCCGGTTGACAGGCCGGCGCGCGGGGACGATACTGCCCCTTCCATGGCCAGCCGCTCCTCGTCCTTCCCTGCCGCAGTCCTCAGGTCGCGCGAGAGCCCAGCCGGCGACCGCATCGTGCAGCTCCTCTGCGCGGCCGGCATCGTGGACGCCTTCGCCTTCGGCGGCCCCAAGAGCAAGCTGCGCTCGCTGGCATCCCCGTGGCATTCCGGCACCGCCTGGATCTACGAGGACAAGGCCAGGGGCCTGGTCAAGCTGACGGACTTCGACGCCGACGAGGAGTTCCCCCGCATACGCACCGACCTGTCCGCGATCGGGGCGGCCTCGCTGGCCGCGGAGTTCATCATGGCTTCGGACGCGCTGGGCGGGGACGGGGAGTTCTCCCGCGTCCTGTTCGTGGAGCTGCTTCGGGCCCTGGACCGCGCCGAACACGGCATCCCGGACGCCGCCCTCCCGCAGTTCTGCCTGCGCGCGCTGCGCGCCATGGGCGTGATGCCGGACGCGCGGGAGTGCGCCTCCTGCGCTGGCGAAATCGGGCCGCGTACGGTACACTCGTACTCCCGGCGGCTGGGGGGCTTCCTCTGCGAACGCTGCGCGTTCCACGCTGAGGGTCCGGATCCGCTCCTCGACCTGCCGGCCGGGGCCATGGCCTACATCGCGCGCTCGGAGGCGATGGAGTTCGGCGAGGCGGCGCGGGCCGGCTTGAGCGTACCGGCCCTGGCTGCCCTTCGGGCCTGCACCCTGGACCTGATCGCCAAGGCCGCGCACGGTCGGCTCAGGAGCCTTGAGAGCGGGCTCCTGTGAGGTGCTTCCTGGCGCTCCTGCCGCCGCCCGGATTCGGCGAGGCCCTCGGCTCGTACCTGGATGCGCTGGCGCCCCGGCTGGCCGGCTGGCGCAGGGTCAGGCCTGAGGGACTGCACCTGACCCTGGCGTTCCTGGGAGACACCGGGCCGGACGGGGTGGCGGCCGTGACCGAGGCGCTCCGGGTCCTGGAAGCAGCCGCGCCTCCGGCCCCGGTTTTCGTTTTCCGCCGGGTGACGGGTTTCCCCTCGCGGGGCCGGCCGCGCGCCCTGGTGCTCGAGCCGGAGGGAGGACTGCCGGAGACCCTGGCCGCCAGGGAGTTCCTGCGCGCCGCGCTGGCCGGCTTCCCGCGCCTGGCGGAGGCCTTCGGCGCTTCGTTCCGGGCCCACCTGACCCTGGCCCGGCCGGGGAGCGGAGCGGCGCGGCCTCCGGTCGGCATGGCCCTGCCTCCGGACCAGTCCGGGCCGGCCGTGTTCGGGCGGGTGGCTCTGATGGAATCGACGCTCGGGCCCGGAGGCTCGAGGTACTGCATACTGGCGCAGGCGACGCTGCGCGGCCCGGCGTGACGCACGCCGGGGCCGGCGCGCCGCCGCGGGGACACGGACATCCGGACGGAGGGACATGACATGAGGGCGGTCGACATCATCATGAAGAAGCGCGACGGTGCGGAGCTTTCGCGCGAGGAGCTGGCGTTCATCGTCACGGGCTACGTGTCCGGCGACATCCCCGAGTACCAGGTGTCGTCCTGGCTCATGGCGGTGTTCTTCCGCGGCATGAGCTTCAGGGAGACGGCCGACCTCACCGAGCTCATGCTGCGCTCCGGCTCGGTCATGGACCTGTCCGGCATCGCCGGTCCCTTCGTGGACAAGCACTCCACCGGCGGGGTGGGCGACAAGGTGTCGCTGGTGCTCGCGCCCATCGCCGCGGCCTGCGGCATCAGGGTGCCCATGATGTCCGGGCGCGCGCTCGGGCACACGGGCGGCACCCTGGACAAGCTGGAGAGCATACCCGGCTACACCACCCGGCTGGACGAGAAGCGCTTCAGGGAATACCTCGAGCGGGACGGCTTCGCCATGACCGGCCAGACCGACGCGATCGTCCCGGCGGACAAGAAGCTGTACTCCCTCCGCGACGTGACCGCCACCGTGGAGTCGGTGCCGCTCATCACCGCGAGCATCCTGTCCAAGAAGGTGGCCGAGGGGGCTGAGGCCCTGGTCTTCGACGTGAAGAGCGGCCCCGGCGCCTTCATGAAGACCGTCGCCGACGCCGAGCGCCTGGCCAACAGCCTGGTGAAGACCGGGCAGGCCATGGGCAAGCGCATCGTGGGCGTGATCACCGACATGACCGAGCCCCTGGGCGACAAGGTGGGCAATTTCCTCGAGGTGGAGGAGTCCATCGACTGCCTCAAGGGCAAGGGGCCGGCGGACATGATGGAGGTCACGCTCAGGCTGAGCGCCTGGATGCTGGTCGCCGGAGGCAAGGCGCGCGACGTGGCGGAGGCCGAGTCGATGTGCCGCGAGGCCGTCGATTCCGGCCGGGCTTACGAGCTCTTCGAGCGCAACGTGCGCAGCCAGGGCGGCGACGCGGACAGGATGCTTTCCCTGTGCGGCAGCTACCGGTCGGGATTCTCGCGCGAGCTCAAGGCGCCGTCGGCCGGCTGGATCGAGTCCATCGACGCGTACAAGATCGGCCTGGCCGGCGTCTACCTGGGAGTCGGCCGCAACAAGACCACCGACCCGGTGGCGCCGGACGTGGGCTTCGTGTTCAGCCGCAAGAAGGGCGCCAAGGTGGCCGCCGGCGACACGATCGCCACCGTGTACGGCCGCGACGCGGCCTCGCTCGACGCGGCCTGGCCCCTGGTGTCCGGTTCCCTCTCCATCGGCGCCGCGGCTCCCGCGACCTCGCCCCTGGTAATCAAGGAAATCACCGCGCTATGAGGTGGCGCAAGCGCGACGTCTCGCCCGCGGCGGTGCGCGAACTGGCCGAGCGCTACGGGCTGGACCTGCTGGCCGCCTCCATCCTGGCCCGCCGCGGCGTCACGGCCCCGGCGGAGGTGCTGTATTTCCTCGAGGACGACACCCGCTGGCTGCGCAATCCCTTCCTGTTCGCCGGCATGGAGGACGCGGTGGATCGCCTCCTGCTGGCCGCGGACGAAGGCGAGAAGGTCCTGGTGTTCGGGGACCGGGACGCGGACGGCGTCACGGCCACTGCCCTCATGGTCGGGGCCCTGGAGGACCTGGGCATCGACGTGTCCTGGCGCCTGCCGGAGGAGGACGAGAAGTACGGGCTCTCGCGCCGCGCGCTCGACGAGCACGCCGCCGCGTTCGGCAGCCTGGTCGTCACCGTGGACTGCGGCATCTCCAACCATGCCGAGGTGGCCCACGCCGCCTCCCTCGGCATCGACGTGATCATCGCGGACCACCACGTGCTGCAGGCCGGGCAGCCCCCGGAGGCGCTGGCCGTGCTGGATCCAAAGCTCGAGGGCTGCGGCTACCCCTTCAGGGACCTGTCCGGCTGCGGGGTGGCCTACAAGCTGGCCTGGGCCCTGCGCTTCGCGAAGAGCGGGCTCTACAAGCAGCAGGTGGCGCTCCTGAACGTGCGCCCGGCCAACGACGCGTACACGGTCGAGGCGCTCAGCCTCTCCAACCTGGTGGAGACCGGGCGGATCGTCGAGACCATAGTCCCGGGCATGGTGGACCTGCAGAAGACCCGCCTGGTCCCCTTCCTCAAGGACCGGCAGATCTTCGTGTGGGACGGGGAGCTGCACGGCAGGCTCTTCGCCAAGGCCCTGGGCAAGGCGGCCGAGGTCAACTTCTACGACGTCCGCCCGGACGTGTCCAAGCTCATCCCCCAGACCGCCGGGCAGAGCCTCCTCAGGCTGTCCGAGATGTCCCGCGTGGGCAAGTACGCCGGCCGCGAGCGCAGCGAGCTGGACACCTTCGCCAGCCTGTTCACCAGCTTCGTCCTGCGCAAGGCAGACTGCGCGGGTGAGGCCGACCAGGAGGCCCTGCAGCTGGTCGCCCTGTCCACCATCGCGGACCTCATGCCCCTGCGCGACGAGAACCGCGTGCTGGTCAGGCAGGGCCTGGCCGCGCTCAACCGCAAGCCGCGCCGAGGGCTGGCCGAGCTCCTGGCCAGGCAGAACCCCGGCGGCAAGCGCATGTCTTCCGTCGACGCCGCCTGGCAGCTGACGCCCGTGATCAACGCGGCCGGCCGCATGGGCCAGCCGGGCGTGGCCCTGGGCCTGCTGCTGTCCCGCGACGACGCCGAGCGCGACGCCCTGGCCGACCGGCTGGTGGGGCTGAACCAGGAGCGCAAGCAGCTGGGGGCCGAGTCCTGGGACGCCGTGTACCCGGCGGCGCGCGAGGCTGCCGAGGCGGCCGGCGGCAGGTACGTGATCGTCGGCGACGCCGCCATCAACCGGGGCATCACCGGCATCCTGGCCAGCCGCCTGGCCGACACCTTCAAGGCGCCGGCGGTGGCCGCCACCTTCATGAAGGACGGCACGGCCGTGGGCTCGGTCCGCAGCGCGCGGGGCTTCAACGTGAAGGGCCTCCTGGACCACTGCGCGGAGCTGTTCATCGACTACGGCGGACACGACGCGGCCGCCGGCTTCAGCATGCCGGAGGCGCGCTGGCCGGAGTTCCTGCGCATGGCCGCCGGCTTCCTGTCCGCCGTCCCCCTGGACGAGGCGGAGGAGACCCTGGACGTGGACGCCGAGCTCCCGCACGAGTACCTGAAGCCGTCCCTCATGGAGCTGTCCGACCGCTTCGAGCCCTACGGGGAAGGCAATCCCCAGCTCGTGTTCATGGCCAAGGGGGTTCCCATCGCGCAGGCTGACGTGGTGGGCAAGCAGGAGAAGAGCCACCTGAAGCTGACCCTGGATTTCGGGGCAAACCGCTGGCCCGCGCTCTGGTGGAGCGCCGCCGAGAGGCTGGGCAGGGACTTCTCCGCGACGGACCGCCTGGACCTGGTGTTCCGCGTGGGCAAGAACCACTGGAACGGCATGGAGACCCCCCAGCTGGTGATCCTGGACGCGCGGCGGGCCGAGGGCTGATCGCGCGCCGCCAGAGGCGCTGCCCGCGGCGCCGCCTCTGGCGTTCCCGTCCGCGCTTTGCTATACTCGAGCCGTCGCCGCCGACTCCATGCGGCCGCCATCCGCGCGGCGCAGCGCACCAAGGCGACCAGGAGACACCATGCCCGAAAACCGCGTCCTCGTTAACCTGTCCAACAGGCACATCCACGTATCCAAGGAAGACCTCGCAGCCCTGTTCGGCGCGGGCCACGCCCTGACCAAGACCAAGGACCTCATGCAGCCCGGCCAGTTCGCCTGCGACGAGACCGTCACCATACGCGGGCCAAAGGGCGCCATATCCGGCGTGCGCATCCTGGGGCCGGAGCGCAAGGAGACCCAGTGCGAGATCCTGTCCAGCGACGTGTTCAAGCTGGGCGTGCCCGGCTGCCCGGTGCGCGAGTCCGGCAAGCTGGACGGCTCCATGGGCTTCGTCATCGAGGGGCCGGCGGGAACCGTGAAGAAGGACAAGGGCCTCATCATCGCCAAGCGGCACATCCACTTCGACCCCAGGAGCGCCGCCGAGTTCGGCGTCAAGGACAACGAGCTGGTCGACCTCCGCATCGACGGGGAGCGCGGCGCCGTGTTCCTCAACGTGGTGTGCCGCGTCAACGAGGCCTTCGCCCTGGAGTGCCACCTGGACTTCGACGAGGGCAACGCCACGGGCATTGCCTCCGGGGCCCGCGGGACCGTTGTCCGGAGGGCCTGAGCCTTCCCGCCCGCGGCCGTCCTCCCGCGGGGGGGGGCTCGCGGGAGCCACCCTTCCCGGCGCATCCGATGGAGGATCCATGAACAAGGTTATCTTGAAGGCCCAGGACCTGGACGGCTACCTGACCGACTCCGACCGGCTCATGCTGGAGCGCATGGACGGTCTCTACCGCAAGGCCATGCTCAGTTTCTCCCTGCTGTCCGCCGCCAAGCGCGAGCCGGAGAAGCGCAGGGAGGAGGCCTCGCTCATCGAGCTGTACAACGAGATGGGCGGCCTCATGCAGGAGATCTGCCGCTCGGACCCGCGCATCAAGGTGTACTCCTTCGAGACACCCAGCGAGAGCCACGGCGAGGCGTCCCGCCTCATCGCCAAGCTCCGCGACCTGGACACGCAGCGCCACGAGTTCACCTACTACACCCAGCGGGCCTACGAGCTCCTGTTCAACCTGGCCTTCGGCGGCGCCAAGAGCGAGAACAAGAACTACCTGATCGTGAAGACGCCGGTGGGCCTGCCGGTCCAGAACTACGCGGTCCACAAGATACCCAACGTGGACGACAAGATAGAGAACGCGGTCATGTGCGTCATGCTGCGCGGGGCCCTGCTCCCGTCCATCATCATGTCCAAGGAAATCCAGGAGTTCTCGTCCCACGGCTACGTGACGCCCTTCGCGCTCTTCAAGATCAAGCGCGACGACACCAAGGACGAGGCCAACATGGAGTACGTCCTGGACCTGGACCGCTCCTACTTCAAGCCCGAGGACCTGGACGGCAAGGACCTCATCTTCGCCGATCCCATGAACGCGACGGGCGGTTCCCTGGTGACCGTGGTCAAGTACATCCTGGACCAGGGCGTCAAGCCGCGCTCTATCCTCTGCTTCAACATCATCTCCGCGCTCAAGGGCGCGCTGCGCGCGGTGCGCGCCATAGAGAACATGACCGTGTACACCCTGTGGATGGACCCGGTGCTGAACGAGATGGCCTACATCATGCCGGGGCTCGGTGACGCCGGCGACCGGATCAACGGCCGGGACGAGGACGAATCGCCCCGCGACATGATACGGCTGATCGCGGACTACGGTTCCAACATCGCGAGCCTGTACCGGTCCCAGATACGCACCATAGAAGAGACGGTGCTCAGGCGATGAGGCGCGGAACCCCGTTCCTGGCCGCGATCGCGCTGGCCGCGCTCCTGTCGGTCCCGCTGTCCTCCTGCGCCACCCCGGCTGCCTCGCGCAAGCTGGCGGCCTCGTGGACCGAGCTGGGCAACGCCTGGGCCGGCCTGGGCAAGTGGGACAAGGCGGGCGACGCGTGGTCGAGGGCCATAGCCCTGGATCCCGGCCAGGGGGCGGCTGGCTACAACCTGGCCCGGGCGCTGGCCGAGGCCGGCAAGTACGACGAGGCCGTGGCCGCCGCGGACGCCGTGCTGTCCCGGGACGGCGACAACGCCATGACCCTGGGCGTGAAGGCCTGGGCCCTGCACCGGGCCGGCCGGACCGACGAGGCCGTCGCGGCGTACCGCCGCGTGCTCGAACTGAACGGGGGCGACGCGGCCACGCTCATGAACCTGGCCCTGCTCCTGGAGTCCGCCGGACGGCCGGGGGAGGCCATGGACGGCTACCGGGACGTGCTGGCGGCCAAGCCGGACGACCCCGCGGCCTCGGTCCGCCTGGGCATCCTGCTCGCGGCCGACGGACGGCCGGAGGAGGCCCTGCCCCACGTCGAACGCTGGCTGGACGCCAATCCGGATTCCGCCGAAGGCCTGGGTTTGCTGGCCTCCGTGCGGGAGGCGGCCGGGCTGTACGCGCTGGCCATGGAGAGCCTGTCCCTGCTCGTGGAGGAGCAGCCCGATGAGGCCGGCGCCTGGTTCGACCTGGCCCGCCTGCGGCTCACCGTCGCCGGGGACGCGTCCGGAGGGCTGGAGGCCCTGGGCACGGCACTCACCCTGGGCTTCTCCGACGGCAAGGCCATCGACGCGCTCCTGTCGCATCCATCGCTCGTCTCCCGTGCGGAGGCGGAAGCGCTCGTGGCCGCTGCCCGGGCCCTGAGGGTCTCCCCCGACACCGGTATTCCGGCCGGCGGGGAAGGGGAGTGATCCCGTTTTCCCGGAGGGCCGTGCCGGCGAGGCTGGTCCTCCCCCTGGCTGCGCTCTGCTGCATCCTCTTCCAGATTCCGTGCGCGCACGCCTCCGGTACCGCGACGGAGCCCGGCATCGACGTGGATTTCAGGCTGGCACCCGCGGACGCGCGCATCGTGGAGGGAAACAGGGAGCTGGCCGGCCGGCCGGGATCCAACGGCGCCCGGGTGATACGCCTGTCTCCCGGCACGCACGAACTGTGGGTGCTGGCCGGCGGGCACGTGGCCGCCAGCCTGGTCCTGGCGGTGGCCGGACCGGGGCAGACGGTTGAGGCCAAGCTGGAGCGGACCGGCGGCTCCCTCCGGCTCCAGGCCATCGTCCCCGTCGAGCCCCGCCCGAAGAGCGTGGAGTACACCCCCGACGGCCGCTTCCTGGTATCCGCCCCCCTGTCCGGCGGCCGGCTGGACGTGCTGGATCCCGACACCGGCAGGCGGGTGACCTACGCCCAGCCGCCCGCGCCCTGGGCCGCCATGCAGGGCTTCGTGGAGATGGCCTTCCCGCACGGCCGCCGCGAGCTCTGGGCGAGCCAGATGTACGCGGACCGGATCCACGTCTTCTCCCTGGACGATTTTTCATGGCTCCGATCCTTCCCCTCGGGAGGGAGTTTTCCCAAGGTGCTCCTGGCCCATCCGGACGGCCGGGTCTTCGTGTCGCACTGGCTGTCGATGACGGTGTGCGCGCTGGACCCCGCGGACGGCAGGGTGCTGGGCACCATGAGGACCCGGGGCACCCCGCGGGGCATGGCCCTGTCCCCGGACGGCTCGCGGCTGTACGTGGCGGATTTCGGGGGCGGTACCATCGAGGAGTTCGACACGGGCAGCTACGCGCGGACCCGCACCCTGTTCGACGGGAGCGGGGGACTGCCTGCCGGCGGGAACAAGCGGCACCTGGCCGTGGACCCGGTCGCTCGCAGGCTGTACGCCTCAGACATGGGCAGGGGCAGCGTGTTCGCGGTGGACATGGACGGGTGGACCCTGCTGGCGGAGATACCCGTGGGGCACAAGACCAACACCATCAAGCTGTCGCCCGACGGTTCGACCCTGTACGTGTCCACGCGCGGCCCGAACAACCCGGTGGATTACGAGCGGAAGGGTCCCGCGTTCGGCGAGCTCCTGGCCATCGACACGGCCACCCTGCGGATCGCGCAGCGGCGCTGGGGTGGCAACCAGCCAACCGGCCTGGCGGTCAGCCCGGACGGGCGACAGGTGGCCTTCAGCGATTTCCTGGACCACCGCGTGGAGCTCTACCGGCTCTTGCCCTGACGCCCGGTTCCGCGGGCGACGGAGGGGGTAGTCGCGCCGTCGGCGCGACATCGCGGTTCCGCCATGCGGAACCGCGGGTTGGTGAACCACGAGGGCAGGATCCGGGGTATCCCCGATGAGGGGGTAGCGGAGAAGCGTTGCGTGGAACGCAACCTTCGGAGCGAGGGGGAGGCCTCCCCCTTCAAGCCGCGGCTTCCGTGGCAAGAATCCAGAATCGGCCGTGGCTACTCCTGGTGGCCGAGTTCCAGTATCAGTTCCACCTCGCCGCGGGACAGCTTGACGGCTCTCGCGATCTCCTCCACCTTCCAGCCTTGGTGGGCCAGCTTGCGGACCGTCTCCTGGACGCTGAGCGATGGGGCTCCCTTGTCCTTGCGGCCCGTGGACGGTTCGTCCTTCAGGAGGTCGTTGAGCAGCTTGAGGTGGTCCTGGGTCTTCTTGTTCAGTTCCTCGAAGCGGGTCTCCGCGCGCGCCAGCCACTCGCGCGCCTTGTTGAGGTCCACGGCCCGCTTCTCGGCGTCCGCCATGGACTTCTCCATCTCGGCCAGGCGTGCCACGGCTGCGTCCATCGCGGGCCGGGCGGAGAGCACTTCCTCCAGCGAGCGCTTGAGCTCGATCACGCGGTCCGGCACGTCCCGTATGTCCGCGTCCATGGTCCGCACGTTGCGCTCCAGCTCGGTGATGGCCTGGAAGTTCTTGTCCACGGCGTCCGCGGTGGCGTCCAGGATGTTGGACTTGCGCTCCACGCGCTCGAATTTCTCCGCGGCCTCGTCGGCCGCTTCCGAGAGCCGGCGCATCTCCGCCTGTATCTGGGCCAGCTGGTCGTTCCCGGCGGTCACCGTGGCCAGCTTCTGGTCCACGGACTGGGAGAGCGAGAGCAGGCGCTTGAAGTCGTCCTCCAGCGTGTCGATCCGGCGCTTTTCCGCGAAGAACCTGGCTATCTTCTGGGCCAGCTCGTCCTCCAGGCGCTTGACCCGCCCGTACTGGGTTTCCAGCTCCGCCATCTCCGCCCTGCGCGACTCGGCCCGCGCCATGTCGGCCTTCATCGATTCGATGGCCTCGGCCAGGCCGCGCTTGAGCTCGTCGGCCCGCTCGAACAGCTTGGTCTGGGACTGGAAGGCCTTGACCTGGCGGTCGATCTCCGCGAACGCGGCCTCGCGCGCCTTGCGCTCCTCGCCGAGCCCGGAGGCCATGGCGGTCCTGGCCGAGTCGAAGCCTTCCTTGAGGAGCCTGGACTCGCGACGGTACTCCTCGATGGCTGCGTCCATGGCCGCGGTAGCGTCCTTGACCTTCCGCGCAGCGTCGGCGGACAGGCCGTCGTAGGAACGGCTGAAGTCGTCCAGGGCCTGCGAGGTCTTCTGCGCGAACTCCTGCCGGAACTTGCCCACGTCGTCGGTCAGGGCGCGCAGGTCGCGGGACAGGGCGTCCCGCTCGGCCTTGGCGGCCTCCAGCACGCGCCCGCGCTCCTTGTCCCAGTCGGCGGCGATGGCCGCGGCGTCGGCCTTGAAGGAATCGGCCAGGGTGCCCACCGCGGCGATGCGGGCGGTCTCCGCGGCCTTCTGCGCGGCTACGAAGGAATCCTTCCATTTGGCGGTGTCCGCCATGATGGCCGCCCGGGCTTCCTCGAACCGGGTACGGGCCTCGGCGGCCGCCTTCTCCAGGGCCAGGGCGTCGGCCGAGGCCGCGCGCTCCGCTCCCTTGAGCCGTTCCGCGCTCTCGTGCTTCCAGCGTCCCAGTTCCGCGTTCAGGTACGCGTCGGCAGCGGCCCTCGCCTCGTCCAGGTCGGACTTCACGGCGGCCTTGAGCGCGGCCAGGGCCCCGTCGGCCTCGCCCACGCGCTCGGTGATGGCGTCCCGGTGGGCGGCCACCTGGGCGGCGAGCTTGTCCAGCTGGTCCTGGGCGCGGGCCTGGGTGGCCAGCAGTGCCGCCCGGGATTCCTCGCCCCAGGCGCGCTCGGTTTCCGCGCGGGACTCGGCGGCCTCGCGCTGGGAGGCCGCCAGCTTCTCTTCCAGTTCGGCCCGCCAGGAGGCGAAGCGCTCGTCGGCGTCCTCGCGGCGCTTGCGCAGGTCCGCGAAGAACTCGTCCTCGAACACCTTGAGCTTCTCGGATACGTTGGAGTAGGCGCGGGTCTTGAGCGCGTTGAGGTCGTTCTCCAGGTCCTGGACGCTGGACTTCACCCGGGCCGACTCGCCCCGGAACTCGGCCTCGAAGGCAGCCTGGCGGGCGACCAAGTCCTTGCCGAAGAGCGAGAAGTCCTCCTCCACGCGGCGCTCGATGCCGGCCATGGAATCGCGCAGGGCCTTCTCCATGCGGTCCGCGTCGAAGCGCACCGACTCCAGGCGCTCCAGCCCCTGCTCGACCAGGCCCCGGAGCTCCACGGCGCGGCGCTCGAAGCCGTCCAGCACGCGGCGCTCCAGGTCGGAGCCGCGCTCCGCCAGCCTGCCGTCCAGGGCGGCGATGGCCTCGGCGGCCTTCTTCTCGGCGGCGATCACCGATGAGGCGATGGCGGCCATGCGGGCGGCCTGCTCGGCCTCGGTCCGGTCGGCCTCGGACTTGAACCCGCCCAGTATCCCCTTGAGCTCGGCGATCGCCTCGGCGGCGTCGGCCCTGGAGGCGGACAGGCTCTCCTTCATGGCGGCCCTGATGTCGGCCTGCCTGGCGGCGAGCTCCTCCTGGTTGGCCTTGAGGGCTTCCTTGAACTTCGCCTGCACGGACTGGGCAGCCTCGAGGGCCTTGGCCTCGATGCGGTCGAAGCGCTCCGCGTACAGGCTCCCGGCCTTGACCGCCAGCGCCTCGGCTTCCTCCACCCGGCCCATCACCCGGTCTGAGGCGGCGAGCGCCTGGGCGGCGGACTTCTCCAGCAGGGCCTCGGATTCCTTCTTCCACTCGGACTTGAAGGACTTGAGCATGCCTTGGGTTTCCGCCACCTTCTCGCGCGCCTGGTCCCTGAGCGAGTCGAAGCGGGTTTCCAGCGCCTCCGAGAGCTTGGCTCCCCGGGCCTCGATCTGCTCCTGGAGCTTGCGGAAGGTCGCGTCCTCGAGTTTCTCGCCTTCCTCGCGGGCGCGCTTGAAGGCGTCCGTCAGCTGGGAGGCGACCGCGCGGTAGCGTTCCTCGGCGGCCTGCGCGGCGGCCGAGTGCATGGAGCCGACGGTTTCCGCGCTCTGGTCGGCCTTCACCCTCAGCGACTCCACCGCGTCCAGCGCATCGTCCAGGGCGGACTTGACCTCGCCGGAAAATCCGTCCCTGAGGTCGTCCAGCATGGTCCTTGCGTCTGCGCCCAGGCCTTCCCGGATCTCGGGCAGGGAAGCCTTGAGGCGCTCGATCTCGTCCTTGGTTCCCTTGAGGGTGCGCGCCACGCCGTCCACGAAGGAGCTCTCCTCGTGGATGATCCGGAGGTTCTCGTCCACACGGCCGCTCATGGTCTTGAGCTCCGCGAGCGCCTTGTCGTACTCGGCTATCCGGGCGGCCATGGCGCCGATAGCGTCCGAGCGGCCGTTGAGGGATTCCTCCACGGACTGGATGCGCCTGAGCACTTCCTTGGCGGCCTTCTGGTGGACGTCCAGCTCGATGGCGTATGCCTTCAGGTCTTCGGCGCGCAGGTCGGCGTAGCCGGCCAGGTCGTCGCGGAGCTTGTCCGCGTAGCGCTTCACCTTCTCCAGCGAACGGTTGTCACGGTCGAGGATGCGGTACGCGACGAGCACGATGGCGACGATGCCGATGGTGACGAGGTTCCAAGGGTCGAACATTCTGGACGTCTCCCGTTTTTCGTTCGGCGGAGCCTGCCGAGGCGCGGCCCGATCGGCCCCAGTATATCGTAGAATCCGGAAATAATAAAGAAACGCGGGCGCGCGGCGACGTCCGTCGATCCGCTAGGAATTCAGCTCCCGGCTGCGCCTGGCGGCGGCGTCGATGGCGTCCATGACGATGGCCCTGAAGGCCTTGCGCTCCAGGCTGACGATGCCGGCCATGGTGGTGCCCGCGGGGGATGCGACCACGTCCTTGAGCTCGCCGGGGTGCCTGGCCGAGTCCAGGACTATCCTGGCCGCGCCCATCACGGTCTGGGCGGCGAATTCATAGGCCTGGACGCGGTCCATGCCGTTGAGCACGGCCCCGTCGGCCATGGACTCTATGAACAGGAAGGCGAAGGCCGGGCCGGAGCCGGACAGGGCGGTGACCGTGTCGAAAAGGCGCTCTTCCACGATGCGCGCCCGGCCCACGGTGGAGAAGAGCGCGAGGAGGGCGTCCACCAGCTCGCGCGGGACGGAGGGATCGGCGCAGACCGCCGTCATGCCCATGCCCACGGACAGGGGCAGGTTGGGCATGATGCGCGCCAGGCGCGGCGGCGATGCGAAGTGCCCCCTGATGGAGTCGAGCGTCACCCCGGCGGCCATCGATATGACGAAGGCGTCCTCGCGGACGTGCAGGCAGGCCTCGGACACCACCTTGGCGACGGCGTGCGGCTTGACCGCGATGAAGATCCAGTCCGATGCCTCGGCGAGTTCCCGCACGGAGGCGGCCACCCTGACGGGGAACCGGCTGGCGAGGGACTGCGCGCGCGCGGGCGTCCGGTTCCAGACCACCAGCTCGTCCCCCGCGAACGCCGGCGCCAGGGCCGTGAGCATCGCCTCCACGATCTTGCCGGCGCCCATGAATCCTATCGTCCTGCCCATCGCAACCTCCCGGTGCCTTCCCGAAATCCGGCCGTCAGCGACCCGCCGGCGCGGCCTGCCCGTCCGCGGGGCGCTTCACCACGGCCTTGCGCTTCCAGCGTCCGCCCAGGTAGTACCAGGTGGAGAACGCTGCTCCCATCAGCCAGCCGGCCGGTATGCTCAGCCAGATGCCGTCGGCCCCCATGCCCAGCGGGCCGGAGAACAGCATGGCCAGGGGTATGCGCACCAGCCAGAGCGCCAGGAGGGTGTTGATCATGGGGATGAAGGCGTCCCCCGCGCCGCGCATCACGCCGTTGTTGATGAACATGGTGGAGAACAGCAGGTAGGTGGCGCCGACGATGAACAGGTAGCGGGCGCCGATGGCGATCACCTCCGCGTCCCCGGTGAACATGGTCATCAGCTGCCTGCCGAAGAGGATGACGGCCGCGCCCACCGCGACCGAGATGGCGGCGCCCAGGAGCACCGCCGAGAGGTGGCCGCGCTTGACCCGCTCGGTCTTGCCGGCTCCCATGTTCTGGCCGGTGAAGGTGGAGATGGCCTGGCCCAGGTTCATCGCCGGCATGGAGGCGAAGCTGT
>JAKLIU010000020.1:14453-14801 GCA_022709445.1 Spirochaetota bacterium
CACGGTCTGGGTCCCGAAGCCGTTGACGATGCGCGACAGGGCCAGCATGCCCAGGGACACCATGGTCTGCTGGATGCCGGTGGGCAGGCCGATGCGGACGCTCTGCACGAAGATGGGCCGGTCGAAGCGCAGGGCGCGCAGGTCCAGGCGCATGTGCTCGTTCCGGCGGTTTATCCAGGCCAGCCCGCCCAGGAAGGAGAGCCCCTGGGAGATGACCGTGGCCCAGGCCGCGCCGGCCACGCCCCAGCCGAACACCGCGACGAAGAGGAGGTCCAGGATCACGTTGATGGCGCTGGCCGCGATGAGCAGGTACAGCGGCGTGCGGGAGTCCCCGAGGCCGCGCAGGAT
>JAKLIU010000200.1 GCA_022709445.1 Spirochaetota bacterium
CATCGCGATCCCGGCCGCCATCCCCCTGGCTGCGGACGAGCTGCACTCCGACTGGGGTTTCTTCATCGACCTGCCGGAGGGGTTCACCTACGAGGACGGCGACGGCTCCACCAGGTTCTCCTTCCTCTCCCCGGACGGCGGCCTGCAGCTGGACCTGCTGGTCTACGACGCGGGCCGGTTCACCTCCGCCCGGGCTGGCGCCGACGAGCTGGTCAGGAAACTGGCCGCCAAGGGCTCGCCGGGCCTGCCGACCGCGTTCCGCTACGCAGGCCGGGAAGCCGCCCTGGGCGAGATAGCCTGGGGCTCAGGCGCGCAGGCCCGCAAGGCCGTGCTCTTCTTCATGAACGACGCGCCCCGGCCGGCCGGCGCCGAGGATACGTCGGCCGTCCCCTTCGACCTGGCCATCATCGCCTACGCGCCCGCCTCGGCCTGGGCGGTATACCGCGACATCGCCCTGTCGGCGGTGGACGGCTTCTCCGCGGACTCAGGCAGGCGCGCCAGTCCCGGCCCCGTGGGCACGGCCGCCAGGGCCGCCCTGGGCGCTCCCCGGACCGTGCAGGCATCCATCGCCTTCGGGAAGGCCACGATCCAGGTTCCCTACGACAAGCGGGAGGCGGCCCTGTCCCAGGAGCTGGTGGAGCGCGAGTACCGCGTGCTCCTGCCCTACGGCTCCGCTCCCGACCTGGTGGAAGCCGCGGTGCGCCGGTTCTACCGCATGGCGTGGCGGGATGCCGCCCCTTCGCTCGACGCCCTGTCCCTGCAGCTGGCCGCTGCCTGGGAGACCGGGGCCTGGGCCGGCGAGGACGGTTTCAGGCCCATAGCCCCGGAACTGACCGGCGCCACGGAGCCCGCGGCTGGTGAAGGAGTCGCCCCCGGCTTCGGCATCCCGGCGGATCCCCGGGGCTACGCTTCGGCGCTCCTGTCCTGGACCCAGGGCTGGGTGTACGAGCGGGACCCGGCGGGCTCTGACGTGGTGAACCCCGTCTCCGCCGCCATGGAGGGCCGGGGCGACTGCGATTCCCGCGCCCTGGTGATGAGCATACTCCTCAGGCGGGAGAACATCGAATCGATCCTGATGGTCTCCCTGGTCCACGAGCACGCGCTCGCGGCGGTCGACGCTCCCGGACCGGGAGCCCGCTTCGCCTACCTGGGCAGGTCCTGGCTGGTCGGCGAGACCACCGCCCGCGTGGACCTGGGCCTGGTCGACTCGTCGCAGGCTGATCCGAAGGATTGGATAGGGGTGGACTTCCCCTACTAGTCCTGCGGCGTTGCCGAGGGGTCGATCCGGCTCTTGGCTGAAGGATCGTTCGTTGACATCCGGGACAGGCGTGTCTATACTTCCCCGACTCGCCGCGGAGGCAGGATCAACTTCTTGGAGGATGCGATGGAGCCCATAAGCGCCCGGTACCGGGAAACGATCATGAAGATGATCAAGTGTTCAAAACGGGAACTGGCCATAACGACCGACGACGTCTACCAGCCGGGCAATGCCGACATCCTGCCGTTCATCGATTCCATCATCGAGGAGAACCTGGAAAAGGGCAGCGGCATCCACGACCTGCCCAACCTGGAGCGCCTCTTGGAACTGGCGGACTCGGGCAAGTCCTGCCTGCTGCTCCTGGAACACTACAGCAACTTCGACCTGCCCGTGTTCTCCTACCTGCTGCGCAAGGCCGGCCCGGCGGGAACGCGGATAGCCGACGCCCTGGTGGCCATAGCGGGCATCAAGCTGAGCGAGACCGACCCGGTGGTCACCGCCTTCACGGAGGCCTACTCGCGCCTGGTCATCTATCCCAGCCGCTCCCTGGAGATCATCAAGGCCAACCTCAAGGACCCCAAGGAACTGGTGGCGGAGATGATGAAGAGCTCTTCCATCAACCGCGCGGCGATGAAGTCCCTGGGCGAGCTGAAGGTATCCGGCAAGCTGGTGCTGGTCTTCCCCTCGGGCACCCGCTACCGTCCCTGGGATCCGAGCACCAAGCGCGGCGTCCGCGAGATCGACTCCTACCTCAAGTCCTTCGATTACATGTGCATGGTCTCCATCAACGGCAACATCCTGCGCATCAACCCGGAAGGCGCCATGAAGGAAGACCTGATCTGCAGGGACACGGTGGTCTACGACGTCAGCCCGCCCATCGAGTGCGCCGGGTTCCGCGAGAAGGCCAAGCAGGCCAAGCACTTCGGGGACGACCGCAAGCAGGCCAACGTCGACGCGCTCATGGCCGCCCTGGAGGCGATGCACGAAGCCATGGACAGGGAACTGCAGTCCTCCTGCTGATTCCCGCCGGCGCGGACGGCCGGGCGCTCAGTACCCGCCGTAGGATATCACTTCGTCGACGGCCACCCTCAGCCTGACGGTGGCGACGTACGCGCCGGATGACATGACCACGCGCGGGGGCGCGGCGAGCGAGCAGCTGCCCCGGACCTCGCGCGGCTTGCTCCGCTCCACTGACACCAGGAAAGCCCTCAGCGCAGCCCGCATGGCGTCGGTCACCGCGGCCCGCCTGGCCATCACCGGGGACGGGATGTACCTGCCGTCAAGCTCCATGCCCGGTTCCGCGCCCACCACCGCCGGCGCGCTCCCCCTGCCCTGCGCGCTCCCGTAACCCGCCGCCGACCAGGCCGACAGCTCGGCCCGCGCGGCTGGCCAGGGCGACCAGGCGACCGTCGCCAGGATGGACGCGCCTTCCCTGCGGACGGCGCTCACCGAGACGCCGGGCGTGCCCCAGGCCAGCTCCCCGCGGGGCTTGATGACGAAGAGTTCCTGGATGGCCCTGGCCTTGTCGCTGGGAGTGTAGGTGAAATCGAAGCCCCACACCATGCCGGAGAAGGTCCAGCGGGCCTCCTCCAGGATGGCCGTCGCGGCAGCTTCCCCGGGGAGGGTCGCCTGGTAGCCGGGATCGGGGACCCCGCCGAAGGGCTCCGCGGACGGCACCTGGACCAGGTCCGCGGGGAACTCCGCCCTGAGCACCACGTCCAGGTCCTGGGCGGCGCAGGGAGAGACCGCCGCCAGGCCAAGCGCGAGCGAAACGAGTGCGGCGATGCGGGTGGTGTTCTCCATCTACCGGATTATCGGCCGGAAACCAGCCTCCGGAAAGGATTGACGCCCAGCCTGAGGAAGAAGTACAGGATGGCGAAGCCGAACCCGGCCAGGTGGGTCAGGTGCGCCACGTTGCCCCCGCGGCCGAAGATCTCCGACCACAGCTCTATCACCGTGTAGCCCGCCACCAGGATGGGCGCCGGGACCGGCAGGATGCCCCAGATGTGGATGATCGCCCGCGGGTTGATCACCGCGAAGGCCAGGAGCACGGCGTACACCGCTCCCGAGGCTCCCACCAGGGGAGTGTACATGGCCCCGCCCAGGGCGAAGGCCGCGAGGGAGAACAAGCCGGCCAGGGTGCCCGTAAGGAGGTAGAACAGGGTGAACTCCCTGCTGCCCAGGGCGCGTTCCACGGCCGTGCCGAAGAAGAACAGGCCCAGCATGTTGAAGAACAGGTGACTGGCTCCGGCATGGACGAACATGTAGGTGAAGGGCTGCCAGACCCAGCCCGCCTCGAGCACGGCGCCGGGGATGAGGGCCAGGTAGATGCCCGCCTCCTCCCGGAGCGAAGTGAGGGCGAAGACCAGCACATTGACGCCGAGGAGCACCAGCGTGGCGTGCCCGTCGACGTAGCGGAAAGGCCGCCTGATGCGTTGAAGGAAAGTCATGCCATCAATGTACGAAAATACGCCTCGCGGGGCTACTGTCCTCCCTCGGGAGGCGTGCGGCGCTTGCCGGGAGAACGCCCGGGACGTAGAATGGTCCCATGAGGGAGACACCCGATCGAGCGCCCGACTGCCTGTCCTGCGCGCATTTCTGGATCACCTGGGACCGTGACTACCCGCGCGGCTGCAGGGCCTTCGACATCAAGAGCTCGCGGCTGCCCAGTCACGAGGTCTTCGCGGCCACGGGGGCGCACTGCCCCGCCTACCTGCGCAAGCCCGGCCTCAAGTGACCGCGCCCCGGTTCCGTTGCCCGGCCACGCGCCTCCCGGCTATACTCGTCCCATGAACGACCGACTCTTCTCCGTCCACTCCAGGGCCTCCGCCCGCGCGTCCTCGGGCAGGGTGGCAGACTACATACCCGCCCTGTCCGGGGCGGATCCGTCCGCGCTGGGCATCGCGGCCACGGACGCCGAAGGCGCGACCTTCCGCGCGGGCGCATCTGACGCGCGCTTCACCATGCAGAGCATCTCCAAGGTGTTCGCCCTGGCCTACGTGATGGCCGAGCGCGGGGAAGAGGCCGTCTTCTCCCGCGTTGG
>JAKLIU010000201.1 GCA_022709445.1 Spirochaetota bacterium
GGCGTGCTGGTGGACTGGGACGGCAGGCACGGGGAGACCGGCCTGCCCACGATCCGGTCCGTGTACGGGCTCGGCGCCTGGCTCGCGCCTGCCCGGGAGGAGCGAACATGATATTCCTGACCTTCCTGCCCGCCCTGGTGCGCAGGCGCCCCGGACGCGTGGAGCTGACCGTGCCCGCGCTGGTGCGCGGCGGCTACCTGGCACTGGGGGCGGCTTTCGTGTTCCTGATGTCCCGGAGCCTGGGCGGATCCAACCCCATCACCTGGCTGTTCACCGTCATCATAGCGCTGGCCTCGCTCTCCGAGGACCGCTGGATATTCGACGCGGAGTCGAGGGAGATGCGGCGCCGCTTCGGGCTCCTCCTGGCGGCCAAGAGCTGGGCCCTGGACATGGACGGGATCTCGTCGTTCGAGCTGGACTCAGACGCCTGGGAGACGGCCAGCGCCGACCCGACCGAGACCCTGCCCGGCGCCATGCGCAAGGGCTGGTGCGCGCTGCGCGTGATACTGTCGGACGGCAGGAGCGTCATGCTGAGCGCCCAGCCAGGCAAGCGCCTGGCCGCGCTGAGGAACCTGGGACTGGCCGTGGCGGAGACGCTCGGCAAGCCCTTCGAAGAAAACTGACGGAACATCGACCCGCCGGGCGGCACCTGCGCCGCGGCATGCCACCAACGAGGAGAACCGCATGAGCATCCATATCAACGCGCCGGCCGGCGCCATCGCCGAATCGATCCTGCTGCCGGGCGACCCCCTGCGGGCCAAGTTCATCGCGGAGAACTGGCTGGAGGAACCGGTCCAGTTCAACGCCGTGCGCAACATGTTCGGCTACACGGGCAGGCACAAGGGCGCCCGCGTGTCCGTCATGGGAACGGGCATGGGCATGCCATCGCATTCCATCTACGTGAACGAGCTCCTGCGGGACTACGGCGTGAAGCGCCTGGCCCGGGTGGGCACCTGCGGTTCCCTGAACGCGGGCATCAAGCTCCGCGACCTGGTACTGGCCCAAAGCGCCTGTACGGACTCCAACGTCAACCGCATCCGCTTCCGGGGCATGGATTACGCCCCGTGCGCCGCCTTTTCCCTGCTGGAGCGGGCCCACCGCTCAGCGGTCGACCGAGGCCTGCCCGTGCACGTGGGTCCCGTCCTGTCCAGCGATTCCTTCTACGCCGAGGACCCCGAGCAGTGGAAGCTCTGGGCCCGCTTCGGGGTGCTGGGCGTCGAGATGGAAGCCGCGGAGCTCTACACCCTGGCCGCCAAGTTCGGGGCACAGGCCATCGCCATCCTGACGGTGAGCGACAGCCTGGTGACCGGGGAAGCCACCAGCGCCGCCGAACGGGAGACCACCTTCAGGGCCATGATGGACGTTGCCCTGGATACCGTGCTGTAATTTCCCCGGCCCCCCGGCTCAGGTCTTCTCCGTGAACTCCGTGCTTCCGTGGCTCCGTGGCCTTATCATCGAGACCGGTGCTCGTTCCGGGGCCGGGAACGGTGCTTGAGGTAGAAAGCGCGCCAGGCGAGGCCGGTGACGGTCGCCGACAGGGCCAGGGCGGACACGATCACGAAGCTGGCCGACTGCAGCCTGACCCAGGGCGCGAAGGCCGCGCCCCAGAGCGAGAGCAGGGCCAGGAAGACCAGCCCGCACAGGACCGCGCAGGCCGCCGCCGCCAGGATGAAGGCCGCTGCCCGGCCCGCGGCGAATCGGTTCGCCACGCCAGCCTCAGCCGCCGTCGCCGGCGCGCCGGGCGGGCAGGAAACCCGAGACCGCCACGAGCAGGCCGCACACCACCACGGCGGCGTCCGCCACGTTGAAGGTTGGCCAGCGTTCCAGCCCGAACAGGCCGTAGAACCTGAAGGACAGGAAGTCCACCACGCCATCCGGCCTGAAGACCCGGTCCACCAGGTTCCCCAGCCCGCCGCCCAGGATGCCGCAGAGCGCCCAGCGCTGGAAGCGGGACAGCTCGTCGGTCTTGAACCAGTACACGCAGAGCCCGGCCAGCAGGGCGAGCGGCAGGAGGATCAGCACCGCCACGCGCCCGGCTTCCGGGAGCCCGTCCCCCATGCTGAAGGCGGCGCCCGTGTTGGTCTGGTGGACCAGCCAGAGAAAATCCCCCGGGGAACGCCAGGCCAGGGAGCCCGGCGGCATGAGGGAGACGACCAGGGCCTTGGCGGCCTGGTCGGCGGCGACGATGAGAGCGGTGAGCGCGAAAGGCAGCGGGCTTGGCCTGCGTGCGGCGTCGGGCATGCGGTTCCTCCGTGTCGGTGATTCAGGACGCCGGTCAGAGTCCCGTGGGATAATCCAGGAAAACGGTCTCCAGGCCCAGCTCGCGGGCGGCGCGTTCCGCCACCGCCCTGACCCCGTGGATCTCGGTCGCGTAGTGGCCGGCGGCGATGACGCCCAGGCCGGCTTCCATGGCGTGGTGGTAGATGGAGTGGGACGGCTCCCCGGTCACGTACAGGTCCAGGCCCTGCTCGATGGCCTGGAACGCCTCGAAGGGAGCCCCGCCGGATATCACCGCGGCCGTCTTCAACAGCGCGGGGCCGAAGGGATACAGGGCGCGAGGCTCGTCGCCCTCGGGCAGGATCCTGAGCACGGCCTCCTCCATGGAGATCGCCGGCTCGAGCCGCCCCTTGAACCCTATGTACTGCCCGTGGGACAGCCCGAAGGGCTCCAGGTCGCCGAGCCCGAGCATGCGCGCCAGGACCGCGTTGTTGCCAAGCTCCGGATGCGCGTCCAGGGGCAGGTGGCAGGCGTAGAGGGCCAGGTCCGAGGAAACCAAGGCGGCCACCCGCTCCCGCATCAGTCCGGTGAGCGCCGCGGGCTTGCCCCAGAAGAGGCCGTGGTGCACGAAGAGCGCCTGGGCGCCCGCCTCGGCCGCCCGCCGTATCGTCTCCAGGCAGGCGTCCACCGCGAAGGCGACCTTGCGGACCCGCCCCGGGGAGCGGCCCACCTGGATGCCGTTGAGCGAATCGTCCACCGCGAGAAAACGCTCGGGGTGCAGGAGCTCTCCCGCCCAGCGCCCGAATTCCTGGATGTCCATGGCCCGGAGTATACACGGCGCGGGCGCGGGCGGGCAATACCGGCGGGACTGATGTTAAGGGGATGTTTCTTGACTGGAACAGTCGCCTCCCGGATACTTGAGGCGTGCCCTGCGCCGCCGGACGCGGGCACAATCCGTCCGGCAGGAAGTCCCGATGGCAGACGCGGGCCTCAGGCAGCGCATGGCGATGGAAGAGTTCGACCGCACCGCCCGCACCCTGCTGGAGGTGTCCCGCCTGGTCAACTCCACCCTGGACCACGACGAGCTGATCAACCGCATCCTGGAATCCGTGGGCAAGGTCCTTCCCTACGACTCGGCCACCGTGCTCATCCTGGAGGACGACGCCGTCTGCATCAAGGCGGCCATCGGCTTCGAGGACCCGGCTTCCCTCCTGGGCTTCAGGATGCCGCTCGACTCCTACGCCCTCAACCGGGAGGTGATCGAGACCGGCCTGCCCATGATCGTCAAGGACGTGACCCGGGACCCGCGCTGGGTGGGGGACCAGCCCACGCCCGAAACCCGGCTCATCCGCGGCTGGATGGGCGTCCCCCTGTCGGCCGGCGGCCGTACCATGGGCATCCTGTCCCTCGACTCCATGCACCCGGACACCTACCAGGCGGCCCACGTGTTCGTCGCCGCCGCCTTCGCGGCCCAGGTGTCCATGGCGCTGGAGAACTCCAGGCTGTACACGGAGGCCAAAAAGCGCCTGGACGAGCTGTCCGCCGTCAACCGCATCTCCGTGGCGGTGACCGAGCACATGGACATCGACGAACTCTGCGCCGTGGTGGGCGAGGCCGTGCGCGAGGTGTTCCGGGTGGACGTGGTCTTCCTGGCCGTGCTGGACGACGACGGGGAGTGGGTATCCACGCCCTACTTCCACTTCGACGGAGTGAGGAAGTCCTACCCGCCCTTCAAGCTGGGGGACGGGCTCACCTCGGTGGTGCTCAAGAGCGGCAAGCCCCTGCTCATCGACCACGACGCCGCGGCCAGGCAGGCGGAGCTGGGCGCGATCAAGAGGGCGGACCGCGTCCCCCGGACCTGGCTGGGCCTGCCGCTCATGTCCGGCAAGTCGGCCGTGGGCGTGCTGTCGGTCCAGGACTTCGACCGGGACCGGGCTTTCTCCGGGGAGCAGGTCAAGCTGCTGACCACGGTGGCTTCCATCGTGGCCTCCGCGATACAGAACGCCCGCCTGTTCCGGGAAACCGCCCGGCGGGAACGGGAAGCGGTGGCCCTGGCGGAGATAGGCCGGGAGG
>JAKLIU010000202.1 GCA_022709445.1 Spirochaetota bacterium
CCGGAGCGGGTGCCCATCACCAGGCCTTCCAGGGGCGTCAGGCCCATGGACGTGTCGTAGGAGCAGCCGTTCTTGACGGCGTTGATGGACGAGCCGTTGCCTATGTGCGCGATGACCAGGTTGGTCTCGAAGGGATCCTTCCCCAGGAGCACGGCGGCGCGCTTGGCGGTGTACAGGAAGCTGGTCCCGTGGAAGCCGTAGCGGCGCACCTGGTACTTCTCGTACCACTCGCGGGGCAGGGCGTACAGGAAGCTGGACTCCGGCATGGTCTGGTGCCAGGCCGTGTCCATGATGGCGCAGTGGGGCACGCCGGGCAGGACCGCGCGCGCGGCCTCCACGCCCATGATGTTGGCCGGGTTGTGCAGCGGGGCCAGGTCGATCAGCTCCTTGAACACGGCCAGCGATTCGTCGTCGATCAGCACGGAGCGGGCGAACTTCATGCCGCCGTGCACCATGCGGTGGCCGACCGCGCCTATCATGCCCATGTCCTTCACCACCCCGTGCTTGGGATCGGTGATGGTCTTCAGGATCAGCTCGATGGCCACGGTGTGCGTGGGGCACTCGTGCTCCTGGCTGAACTCGCAGATGCCGGGTGCCTTGTGGTTGATGACCGAATCCCCGAGCGTCACCCGCTCCACGATGCCGTTGGCCAGGATGTTCTTCTGGTCCCAGTCGTAGACCTGGTATTTGACGGATGAGCTGCCGCAATTGAGCGTGAGAATGACCATGGTTTCTCCTTGGTGGCGCGTACGGGGAAAAAGGGACGGATCAGGCCCCGCCGGCCCACTCTAGCACCGCCGGGAGGATTTGGGCAAGATCGGGAGGCGTAAAGCGTTTTCCGACAAACGGTTGGCCGCTGTCCGGGAGAGAAGGAAGGGAGCGCCCTCCCTTCCCTCCCGGCCCCTTCCATCCCTCCCCAAATGGGGGAGAGTCCACCGCCGCGGACCGGCAGCGGCCTCAGCCCAGGGCGAACTGTATGATCGGGATGATGCACACCACGATGAACACGATCTCCATGGCCAGCATGGTGCGTTCGCTCTTGTCGCTCTTGACGATCTCGTAGACGTTCTGCAGGGCGTCCAGGCGCCGCTCGACCGAGCGGGTCCAGCCGGCGGTGTTGAAGATGCCGGTCAGGTGCTCGTAGACCGAGCCCAGGAAGTAGTCGCCGATGATCTTGGCGCTGTTCTCCAGGTTCTCCAGGATGAACAGGGCGTCCAGGCGCAGTGCCTGGATGACGGCCAGCTTGCGCTGGAGGGCGCCGGTGCGCATCCTGCCCTTGCGGCGCTTCTGGCCGGGACGGGGGCTGCGGCCGTAGAAGGCCTGCACGTCCGCCTCGGCCTCGTCCAGCCAGCGGTCCAGGAGCCGGTCCAGGGTGCGCAGCTCCAGGAACTGGTAGTTGGCCAGCTCGCAGATGAGGAGCACGTCCTCGTAGTCGCGCTCCGCGTCCACGATCACGCACTTGTCCATGTCGAAGATGGCCAGGTCGTTCTCGCTGTAGGAGAAGGGGTTGGACAGGGACTTGCGGATCTGGGACGGGTGCACCGGCGCGTCGAAGGGCTCCCCGGAGAGCAGGGTGGTCAGCTCGTGGGCGTTCTCCACGATGAACTCGGCGGGCTTGCCCACGTCGGCGAAGCAGAAGGCGGTGTAGGTCTCCCGCTCCATGCGCTCGGTGTTGTAGTGGTCGGTGATCACGGCCGGCGCCACCTGCTCGAGCACGGCGCGGTATTTTTCGTTCACGTAGGAATCCAGGTTCTGGATGTTGGCCGACACGGGGTTGAGCTCGATGCCGTGCAGCTCCTTCAGCGAAGCGTTCACCTTGAGCCGCACGATGATGGACATGACGCCCTCGTCGTACAGGCGGGCGGTGGCCGCGAAGCCCTCGACCGAGTCGTCGCAGAAGGCCTTCTGCTTGCCGGAGCGCAGGTCCACGCAGAGCGGCGTGGGGATGGACACCGAGTCGGGCGTGTCGCGCCTCCTCACGATGCGCATGCCCGGCGTGCCCGGCAGGAGGGAAGCCGCCAGCTTGAGGTCTATGGCCCTGCCTATGTCGTACAGGGCCATGTGGACGATCTCCACCGGGTATTGGGGCGCTTTCTTGGCGGGAACCTTCCGCCTGGTCACGGGCACGAGGTCCTTGACGGCGGAGGACGCCTTCCGGGGAGCCTTCGCGGCGGCGGCGGGTGCGCGTCCGGCGGGCCGGCCCGCGGCGCTCATTTTCCTGCCTCCACCCGGGCGACCACCCGGTTGAGCACCTGCAGCACCAGGACGCTCCCCTCCGGGAGGGCGTACGGCAGGGTGAAGATCGTGCCGGGATGCTCGACCGTGATCAGGGGCGTCATGGAGCCGTCCGGCTTCTCGGCCAGCAGGGTGGCCTTGAGCGGGTACGGGTACTCGGGCAGGGGCTGGGAGAACAGGGCGCTGACCACGCCCTCCACCTGCGCGGGGGCGGCGTAGACCACGGTCACCGGGGTGACGGCGTCCTGGAGGGTGCCCGGCACCGGCAGCTGGGCGACCACGGTGCCCGGGGTCTCCTTGCCCGCGGCCGGGCGCATCTCGAACCGGAAGGCTACGCCGGACTTCTCGATCTCCTTGATGGCGGCCGCCAGGGCCAGACCGGACAGCTCGGGCACCTTGACCCTGGCCTTCTCCGGCCCGCGCGACACGATGAAGGCAAGCTCGACCGGCCCGGTCAGCTCGGTGTCCGGACCGGGGGACTGCTCCAGGATGGTGCCGGCGGGGTTCTTGTCGTACTTGTACACGGGCGGATCCATCACGGTGATGAGCTGGCGGGTGGAGCCGAAGACCGTCTGCAGGTGTATCTTCACCTCGTCCAGGTTCTGGCCAACGTAGTCGCCCACCCGGTCCTGCACGGCCCCGCGGCTGACCACCAGGGCGATGCGGCGCCCGGCCTTGACGATGGCGCCCGGGGGCGGGTCCTGCTCCAGGATGCGGCCGCGGGTCTCTGGATTCTCGGAGAAGCGCAGGGAGATGCGCGGGTAGAGTTCCTTTTCCTGCAGCTTGATCAGCGCTGTGGACAGCTCCAGGTCGGTCACGTCGGGGACCAGGGTCTGCTCCTCGCCGCGGAGGGCCAGGAAGAAGGCCAGGAGCCCGGAGACCGCCATCAGGGCTATCAGCCCGACCAGGGCGATGATCGCGGTGCGGTAGTGCCTGGGATCGATCTCGTCGAGCTTCCTGAAGTTGAACAGTGAACGGAAATCCATCATGTAGCCCCCGATTGCGCCGTGATCAAGGCCCGAGACGCGATCCGGGAAGGCCCCGGACGCCGTTCGCGAAGTCCCGGAAGGGCAAGGGTCGCTTGCCCCTCGCCTGCAGGCGGGTGATCGCGGCGAGGGCCATCCCTGTTTTTACCATTATCCCCTTGGACTTGTCTACACGAAGCACGGTTCCAGGCTCCGCCGCCTCGTCTTCCGGGCCTTCCGCGGGGTGGACGGCCATCCCCAGCACGGCCAGGCGCTCGCCGCCCAGCATGGTCCACGCGCCGGGCCAGGGATCGCAGGCCCGCACCAGGGCGTCTATCTCCGCCGACGGCCGGCTCCAGTCGATGCGACCGTCGTCCTTGGCTATCGCCGAGCTGTAGCTGGCTCCCGCCTCGTCCTGGGGCTCCCCGCGCTCTCGGCCCGCCTCGATGTCGTCCAGTACCCGGACCAAGAGCCGAGCGCCCAGTACGGCGGCGGTTTCCGACAGGCTGCCGGTGGTCTCGCTGCCGTCCAGGGGAATGCGCTCCCGCGCGAGTATGTCCCCGGTGTCCATGCGCCGCTCCAGGCGCTGCACGCTCACGCCCGTTTCCGCGTCCCGGTTCAGGATGGCGAAAGGTATCGGGGCGCAGCCCCTCCAGCGCGGCAGGAGCGAGGGGTGCACGTTGATCCCGCCGCGCGGGAAGAGCGAGAGGAACCTGGGGCCGAAGATGGTGCCGTAGGCGAAGACCGCGAGCAGGTCGGGGCGCAGGGCCTCCACGGCGGCCCGCTCCTCCGGCCCCAGGCGCGCCGGGGACAGGATGGGCAGGCCGGGCGCGAGCGCGGCGGCCCGTTCGGCCACCTCGGTGCGCGACAGGGCCAGCCCGCGGCCGCGGGGCGCGTCGGGGTTGGTCAGTACGCCCACCGCTTCGTGGGACGAGGCGAGCAGGGCCTCCAGGGCCGGCACCGCTATGGCGGGGCTCCCCGCGAACAGGACGCGCACGGGGCGCTAGGCCCGCATCCGGCGCTCGTACTGCTTGAGCAGCCGCTCGCGCGTGCGCTC
>JAKLIU010000203.1 GCA_022709445.1 Spirochaetota bacterium
TCCTACGACTTCGTGGTGCAGGAGATGGACGGGCACCGCATCGGTTCCGTCAAGATCATCCGCCGGCCGGAGGCTCCCGTGGAAGCGTGAACCTGAAACCCGGCGTCCGGGCGCCAGCCTTCGCGGCCGTCCTGCTCCTGGCCCTGGCCGCGACCCTGCCGGCCCAGGCGCGCGTCGACCCCGTGGCCCGGTACCGGGAGGCCCTGGACTGGATGGCCGCCGGGGAGACCTACCGGGCCGTGGACGCCCTCATGGCGGCCACCGCGGCCAACCCGGCCTACGCGGAAGCCTGGGCGGCCCTGGCCGAGTGCCACTACGAGCTGCGGGAGTACGAGCGGGCCCTGGAGTACCTGGGCCTGGCCGCCAAGTACGGACCCAGGAGCCCCGCCGTCACCAACCTGGAGGGCTTCTGCCTGGTTTCCCTGGGCCGCCTGGACGAGGCCCGCGCGGCCTGGAACGGAACCCTGGCAAAACTGCCCAACGACCGGGACGCCCGCTTCGGGCTCGCCCTCCTGGACCTGAAGGCCGGCAAGCCCGCGGACGCCCGCGCCCGCCTGTCCGAATCCCTGAGGCTGAGCCCCCGCGACCCCCGCGCCCTCCTGTCCCTGGCCCTGATCACCCGGGCGGAAGGCCGGGCCGCCGAGTCCGCCGCCTACCTGTCCGAGGCCCTGGCATGGGCTTCCGGCGACCCTGACGTGTCCTACGCGGCCGCCGCCATGGCGGCGGAGGCGGGGGACGCGGTGGAGGCCTCCCGCCTGGCGCAGGCGGCCATCGCGGCCCGCCCGACGCACGCCGAGGCCCGCCAGCTCCTGGCCTCGCTCTACTACGACCGCGGGGCCCTGGCCGAGGCCCGGTCCATCCTGGACGGCTCCCTGCGCCACGATCGCAGCGACGGCCGTGCCTGGTTCCTCCTGGGCCTGGTCGAGGCCGCGGCCGGGGACCTCCCCGCCGCCGAGTACGCCCTGGCCACGCTGACGGCCATGCGACCCGACGACGAACTGGCGCGGCTGGCGGTGGAACAGCTGGTCATGGACGGCACCGCCCTGGAGGATCCCCTGCGCGCCGAGTACGCCGCCTGGCGCTTCGCCCGGGCGGCCGACCTGGAGCGCCGCCTCCTCTACGAGCGGGCTGCCGTGGAGTACCGCCGCGGCCTGGCCATAGACCCCTACTCCAACCAGGGGCGGCGCCGCTATGCCGACCTCCTGCGCATGTCCCGCCTGTACTCCTCCTACTACGGGGAGATTTCCTTCCTCAGGGACATAGGCAAGGCCGACCAGGCCCTGGACGACGCCCTGGAGGTCTACGGGAGCTTCCTGCAGGACACCGTGTCCGCCGAGTGGAAGGCCGACCCCCTGGCCCTGGCCGAACGCCCGTACCGCATCGCGGTGTACTCCGCCGGGCAGGCGGGCGATCCCTGGCATCCGGGCGGCGACCTGGTGGCGGCGCGCTACATACGCGACCTCCTGACCGCTTCCCCGCAGCTGGCCCCAGAGCGGGCCGTGCCCCGGGTGGCAGAGTTCGCCGACGCCTTCAGGCTGGCCCGCGAGGCCGGCCTGGACTGGTTCCTGCTGGTGCGCGTGGCCGAGACGGACCGCGACGTGATCGTGTCCGCGGAGCTGAGGACGGCGCGCACCGGGGCCCTGGTCGCGAGGATCGAGGCGCCGCGCTCGGGCAACGACCGCGTGACCCTGGCCGCCGCCCGCGTGGTGGCCCAGGTGCAGGCCGCGGTGCCCACCCTGGGAACCCTCCTGGCCCGCAAGGGAGACCTGGCCCTGGCGGACCTGGGCAAGCTGGACGGCGTTGCCGTCGGCGACGTGTTCCTGGTGATACGCAACGGCGCGGTCACGGTCAAGTCCGACGGCGGCGGCCTGACCTGGGCCGAGGCCGACGTGGTGGCCACCCTGACCGTCGGCCGCGTGGACGACGAGGCCTGCGAGGGCAGCCTGGCCCGCGTCGGCTTCTTCGACCGGGCAAACCCGCGCGACGCCCTGGTACGCAAGCCCGCCCCGCCGCCCGCGGGGACGGCCGTGCCCGCGGCTGCCGGCACCACGGCTGCCGGCACCTGGAGCTCCCTGTTCGAGAAGGTTCGCGGACTGTACTGACGCGCGCCCCCGGCGGCGCGCCGTCGCAAGGCTGCGCCGGAGCGTCGCTGGTTGTTCATCACCGACCGTGCAATGAGGAATAAAATGGAAAAACCAGACCCGGTCGCGCGCAGGCGCGCCTCTCCGGCTTCCATGGCTGTCGCGTTCGCGCTCGCACTCGTTCTCGCGGCTGTCGCGCCGGCATCCGCGCAACAGTCTCCCAGGTCCCCGAAGCCTCCCGTCGCGGCCGAATTGCCCGACGGCTCCTTCGAGCTGGCCTTCGACCTGCCGCAGGGATACGAGCTCAGGCTCGCGGCATGGGATCCGGCCGGGGCGCGGGCGGCGGTCTACGGCCGGGCCGGCAAGGAATACGGCCAGCTCTGGGTGGACCTGGGCTTCGGTCTCGAAGGACCCTTCCAGAGCGTCGGCGACCTGGTTTTTTCCTCGGACGGCCGCCGCGTCGCCTGTTCGGTCCAGGCCGGTTACGACGAATACTACGTGCTCGAGGGCGACCGTCGCTCCGGCCCGTGGGCGGACGTGGCGGGGGCCGCCTTCTCGCCCGATTCCACCAGCTTCCTGTTCCTCGGCTATTCGAGGGACCACGGGGGAACGGAAGTGGTCGTCGACATGGAGAGCCGCGGGCGCGGGAACGAGCCCGGCTTCTTCGCGGGTTCTCGCTGGTACTTCCGGTCCTGGGAAGGCGGCATGTCGGTGGTGACCGACGCCGGCGTCTCGGGTCCGTGGACCTACGTGCCCATCGTGCGCGTCTCGCCCGACGGCTCGGAAATCCTGTACTCCGCCACCGACGCCGAGGGAAGGGGCTGGGTCTGCACCTCCGACCGAGCCTACGGACCATTCCTGCCCTTCTCCCAGGGCGACGGGATCGACGGGGGCATAGTCATGGACCTGTCGGCCCTGCCGTACCTCGAGCCGGGCTTTTCGCCGGACGGCCGGACGCCCCGCTGCTTCGTGCGCGAGCGCCGCGACGGCGGAATCGCGTGGACCGTTTACGAAGGCTCGACGCCCGTCGGCGGACCCTGGCCCGAACCGGCCGGCCTCGCCACCTTCCCGGTGCCCTCGGCTGACTTCTCGCGCATCGCCTTCGTGGTCCGCGACGGCGCGAAGTTCTACATAGAGGAAGGCGCCGACCGCCTCGGCCCCTTCGGCGACGTCAGGCGGCTATCGTACTCGGCCGACGGCTCGACCTTCGTCGCGCAGGTGAGGGGCGCGGACTGGAACGGCTGGATCTACGGATCCGGCTTCATGGCCGGGCCCTACCGCTATCCCGACTCCTGGAACCTGTCCCCCGACGGCGCCTTCCTCCGGGTCGAGGGAGGCTACCGGGTCGGCGAAGAGGGATCCGGTTGGTGGACGAGAACCGGCGAGCTGGCCGAGCCGCCGCCCGGCGCCGCGATAGCGGTGACCCCGGTCTATCCCCGCTACGGGCCCTGGACCGAGACCGAGGGTCCGGGAACCGTGGTCCACGGCGGCTCGCTGAGCTTTGGGCCGTACGCGGGGAATGTCCGGATTTGCGCCGGCACGCGGAGCGGAGGTGCGCTCTACACGGTGGAGGCAGACGGCTCCGGGACGCTCTACGCCGACGGGAAGCCGCTCCTGTCATCGCGTGACGGCTCCTTCGACCTGGACATGCCGGGAATCCCGGACGCCGTGGTGCCCGTCATGGCGGAGTACCGGGCGATCGCCTGGCTGGTCTTGGCCGGGGGCTACCCCCGGGGCCTGACCGCGGTGGATACGGAGACCGGCACGGGACGCTGGATCGGCATCGGGAGGGATGAATGAAACCGGGAAATTCCCCTGTAGCGCGCGCAGTCCTGGCGCTCTTTGTCATGGTCGCCGCTGCCGGTTCGTCCTTCGCCGGAACCATCGTGCTGCCCGCCTGGGTGGCTGAGCCGGATTCCCCCATCGTGTTCAATGACGGCGTTGCCGTGGACACCTCCGGGGCGGCCGCCGAGCTGTTCGGCTTCGCGGGCGTGGCCGCAGCAGGCACAGCGGCGTCGGCTGCAGCGGGACGATGGGCCGAGGCATCCACGTTCGCAGATTTGGGCTCGGCGGCCTTCGCATCGGCGTGTGGATCCTGTGGCACTGGTGGGGAGACAG
>JAKLIU010000204.1 GCA_022709445.1 Spirochaetota bacterium
GACCGCGCCCGGCGAGCGGGTGGTCGCGGTGATAGGGGCGGGGCACGCTCCCGGGGTGGAAGCCTGGCTGCGCCGCTTCGCCGCCGGCGAGGGCGGCACCGGGGTGTCGGACCTGGAGACCATCCCGCCCAAGGGGCTGCTCGCGCGTTCCGCCGGCTGGCTGGTGCCCGCCCTCATCGTCGGGCTCCTGGCCCTGGGCTTCCTCAACTCGGGAGCCGAGGCAAGCATGAACCTGCTCCTGCGCTGGGTCCTGCTCAACGGCACCCTGGCGGCGATAGGCTCGGCCGCCTGCCTGGCCCACCCGCTGACCGTCCTGGTGTCCTTCGCCGCCGCCCCGGTGGCCACGCTCAACCCCCTGGTGGCGGTGGGTTTCTTCTCCGGCATCGTCGAGGCCTGGCTCCGCAAGCCCATGGTCGCGGATTTCCAGAACCTGTCCGCGGACGTCGGGACCCTGCGCGGCTTCTACCGCAACAAGGTCACCCACATACTCCTGGTGTTCTTCCTGTCCAGCATGGGCGGCGCCATCGGCAACTTCATAGCCCTGCCCATACTCGCCGGCGGAGCGATGTGACGGGAGCGCGCGGGGGCCGGCGGCTCAGCTCTCGAAACGGTAGCCGAAGCCGCGCACCGTCACGATCCAGCGCGGCCGGTTGGGATCGTCCCCCAGCTTCTGCCTGAGCGAGGATACGTGCACGTCCACCGTGCGGCTGGCCACGTCGGCGTCGTAGCCCCAGACCTCCTCCAGGAGGCGCTCGCGCGAGAGCGTCTTGCCGGGGTGGGCCGCCAGGAAGGCCAGGAGGCGGTATTCCTGCACGGTCAAGGGCAGAGCCCGGCCCGAGCGGCGGACCTCTGAGCGGTCCGGATCCAGCTCAATGTCCCCGAACCGCGTGATGCCCCCCGCGCCCGCGACGGAACCGGCGGCCCGGCGGAGCAACGCCTCAATCCTGGCCAGCAGTTCCATGGAATCGAAGGGCTTGGGCAGGTAGTCGTCCGCGCCCAGCTTGAGGCCCACCACACGTTCGGGCACCGAGGCCCGCGCCGTGAGCACCAGCACCGGCCTGTCGTTCCCCGCCGCCCTCATGTCCCGCAGGAGATCCATCCCCGACCCGCCGGGCAGCATCAGGTCCAGGAGCACCAGGTCGTAGTCTCCCGCGGCGATCGCGGCGGCCCCGGAGGGGACATCGCCCGCGTGCCGGACAGCGTAGCCCTCCGCCGCCAGGAGATCCGTCAGGGTCAGGACCAAGCCGGGTTCGTCCTCGACCAGCAGGATGCGTCCTTCGCTCATACGTAACTCCTGAAGCGCAGCTCGACCACGGTTCCGCCCTCCGGGGGACAGCGAAGCGTCGCGTCCCCTCCGTGCAGCCTGGCCACGCGCCTGGCCAGGTAGAGGCCCACACCCGTGCCCTGGATGCCTGCGTCCAGCGCGGCCTTCCCGCGCCAGAACGGCTCGAAGGCGCGCGCCCGGTCAGCCCTGGACATGCCCGGCCCGGTGTCCGAGCAGCGGATGGTCGCCAGGCGCCTGCCGCCGCGCCTGGTCTCGGCCAGGCTGACCCGAATGACGCCGCCCGCGTACTTGACCGCGTTGCCCAGCACGCACTCCACGGCCGACTCGATGAGCGTCCGGGATCCATCCGCGGTCGGCGAGCCATCGACGGCCAGCTCGAAGCTGGCGCCGCGCCCGGAGGCATAGGCCGAAAGGGCGGCGATCACCCCGTCCGCGACGTCCTTCAGGGGGACCGGCTCGCCGTGGCGGAAGGGCTGGGCGGACTCCAGGCCGGCGACGGTCAGCATGCGCTCCACGGAGTCGCCCAGGCGGCGCGCCTCCCGCGCCACGGTGCCGCCGTAGGCCGCCACCCTGTCGGGCGGCACGATGCCCTTCTCCAGGTTCTCTCCCGCGGACAGGGTAACCGCGATGGGCGTCTTGAGCTCGTGGGTGACGCTGGCGACGAAGGCCCGCTCCCGGGCTGCAAGCTCGGCGGTGCGGCGGGAGGACAGGTAGAGCGCGATGACGGAACCGTAGAGCACCGCCAGGAAAGCGCCGGCCGCCGCCGACCAGATCACGGACTCCCGCCTGGCCGCCTCGGCTATGGTGACACCCCGGTGTATGACCTCCACGGTCCATGCCCCGCTGCCGTCCGAGAGGAAGCGGTAGCGGTCTATGGGCGGGAGGCTGCCCGGCGGCAAGCCGGAGGATTGGGCGGAAGCCCCCCCGCCGGATGGATCCGGGGGCGGCGAGACGGGGACCGCGCCGGACCGATTCTCGCCCGCGCCGAGGCGGGGAGCGAAGGACAGGTAGAATCGGGCCACGTCGAAGCGGCCCGCGTCCCGCAGGAGGGGCCTGGAAAAATCCGCCCCGGGATCCCCGGGATCCGCGGTGCTGAACATGAGGGCGCCGGATCCGTCGCGCAGGGACACGGCGTACTCGTCGAAGCCGGAGCCCGGCCCGAAATAGCCAGCGGCCAGTTCCGGGAACACGGTCGAGGCGAGGGCGGACGGATCCAGGACCGCGACCAGGGCCCTGAAGCGGGCGACCACAGCCGCCCCGTCGGACTGCACCGATCGTTCCACCCTCAGCACCCGCGTCATGCCGGAGACGGGCAGGCGGGACAGCGCGTCGGCCCCGGTCGCCTCGACCACGTAGACCGATTCCACCAGCTCCGGCCAGCGAGCGGCCTGCCGGTACGCGGCCAGGGAATCCGAGACCCGGTCGGCCGCTCCCTGCAGGGATCCGTCCCCGGGCGAGCCGAGCGCGTCCGGACCCTCGATGAAAATGGAGTCGAGGAACGACAGCTCCAGGTCCAGGTCGTCCGCCAGGCGATCGGCCTGGTTCATGATAGCCGCCAGCGAACGCATCGCGTCCACTCGCGACGCCCCGGCGAGCGCCCCCGAGAGTATGACCCAGAACGCGACCACGGCGGGCAGGAGGAGGGCTATGAACACGGCCGCACCGGCGCCGGCGGTCTTGGATCGTCGTTCCATGCCGGGAACTATACCATGAGGCCGCGCAAACGGCAGCGTGGCGCGGGCGGGTCATCCGGTCCTTTTACAGCGTTTACCCAGGGCTTACCCCTCCTTCACCACCGCCGGCGCCCGATGGGATAGATTCACCGCATGGAAACCGGAAACATCGGAGGCGACAGCATGAGCAGGGACCACTCCGCTCCCATAGTGTCCTCGTACAGGCCAAAACCGCCCGGGGCGGAGCGCAACGCGCGCCGGCTGGCCTGGATCCTGGTCGGCGCCGGCGCGGCGGCCGCCGCCCTCTGGCTGGGACTGTCGTCGCGCGGCGAGCGCCCCCTGTCGTCCTGGACCGAGGCGACGGCGAGCGTCGGGCCGATCAGGGAGATCGCACAGGTGAGCGGCAGCGTCGAGATGACCAGCTCGCGCAACGTGCTTGCCCCCGAGGCGGGCACGCTCACCGTCAGGGTGGTGGCCGAGGGTGACTGGGTGGCCAGGGGCGGCACGCTCGCCTACATGGAATCCGCGGACCTGGAGGACGAGCTGGAGGCGGCCGTCTCCGGGATAGCCTCGGCGGAGCGCGAACTGGCCGTCCTGGACGCCGACCGGGGCTTTGCACTGGAACGGGCCGCCATCGAGACCGCCAGGAAGCGGCGCGCCGTGGCCGACGCGGAAACCGCCCTTGCCCGGGCCAGGGAGCTGGAGGCAGCCGGGGCCGGCACCGCCAAGGAAACCGCCGACAAGGATCGCGCCCTGGTGGAGGCGAGGGAAGCCCTGGCCCTGGACGAGCTGTCCGCCCGAGAGGCGGCCCACGGCTACGAATACAAGCGCGCCACCCTGGTGGACAAGCTGGCGGCCCTCGAGGCCGACAGGGTCGACCTGGCGGAGCGGATCCGCTCCCTGGCCGTGGCTTCGCCCCTTGGCGGGCGCGTGCTCTCATGGAAGGCGGAGGAGGGAGACCCGATCCAGAGAAACGGCGCGATCGCCTCGGTGGCCGACACCACCAGGCCCATCGCGGTCTTCGCGGTGCCGGAGACCACCGCGCCCAGGCTGGCCGTGGGCATGAAGGTGACCATCACGGTCGGCTCGTCGGCCTACGCCGGCACCATTGCGGCCATCGGCACACCGCCCGGGCGCATTCTGGCGCTCTTCCTCGGCGAAGGCATGTTGCTGGGCATATTTGGCACCCTGCTGGGCACCTTGATCAGTCTGGCGGCCATCTA
>JAKLIU010000205.1 GCA_022709445.1 Spirochaetota bacterium
GCGCGCACGTTGCGTGCCGCTCAGATACTCCAGTTCGGGATTGGGAAAGGCCCCGGCGCTGACCACCGCGTGGCGCGCCGCGCTGATCTGCTCGCGCGCCGCCAGCACCGAGCGGCTGGACTCCAGCGCCGCCGCCTCCAGCTTGGCCAGGTCCACGTTGCCCTTGAAGGGGTGGTCGGCCTCGGTATCGAAGGCCTCCGCTATGGTGCAGTCGATGGCGTGGGCCTTGCGCGACTCGATGTGTCCCTTGGTGGTGTCGAAGTGGCTGTTCCCCGGGACCACCTTGCCGGCCCCTGCCGCGCCCACGCCGATCAGCGCGCTGAACAGCACGTTCTCCCCGGCGCGCCCCTGGTGGCAGGGCAGGAAGTGCTCGAAGCCGAAGATCTCCTCTATGGACTGCTTGAGCTTGTAGTAGGAGCTGGCGCCCGCGTAGCTCTCGTCGCCCAGCATGATCTCCGCCCACTGGGCGCTGGACATGGCCCCGGTGCCGGAATCCGTCAACAGGTCCACGAACACCTGCTCGCTCCGCAGGTTGAACAGGTTGTATTTGGCCTTGGCTATCCAGGCCTCGCGTTCCTTGCGGGTGGATCGGTATATGGGCTCGATGGTCTTGATCCGGTAGGGTTCGGCGTAGGGCAGGTCCATGGGCAAGCCTCCTTGTGGCGCGGGTTGCTGCATTGTAGCGCCTGTCAGGGCTCTCGCCAAGGGCTGATTTTGACGTAAATCGTTTTCTTGTAATTACTTATAGAAACACAGCCCCGGGTTTGGGCGCGTTCCGGCCTGCCGGGAGCAGGCCGGAACCGGCCGCTCCGCTGCAATCTCCCCCGCGCCGGAGCCCTCCTTCCGCCGCGTCTCCTGCCGGAGCCGCGGCCCTGGCCGGGAACCTGCGCGGGGGAGGATTTCCGCTCGGCGCCCTCGCGCTTACAGCCGGCCGTCCCATCCGGCCACGCGGGCCAGGATGTACCACATCGCGTAGGCCTTGCGGTTGGCGGTCAGGTGGTTGAGCGGATCCTCGTTGTGCATGCCGGGCGCCACGGCTCCCGCGGGCGCGGGCTGGGTGCGGTTCCAGTACCAGCCGTCGTCCGGCTCGTGGGCATCCTGCCAGTCTACGCAGAAATTGCCGCCATCCCAGTCCCCGTTGTCGCCGGCGTCCGCATGCTCCGTACCGTCCATCGCGTGCGTGTCTATGGAGAAGTAATCCAGGCACCAGTAGCCGTTCTCCTCGCAGAACTCCGTGATCAGGGCGGCCTGTTCCGCCGGATGGCCCGCCCCCGCGTTGGAATCGCGCTCGGCGTGGCCGGTCATGAAGATGAATGCGACCGGCACGGTCCGGTCGCCCGGACCCGCGCCCAGCCTGCTGCCGCCCGGGCCGTACTCCCCGATCAGGGTCTGCATGCCGTCCAGGTAGTACTGCACGTTGTGCCCGGTGATGGAGCACCAGGACCACATGACCACGTTGATGTCCTGGTTGCCCGCGGCATCCAGGTAGGTCCGGGTGGCATGGACGAAGGCAGGCTGGCCGTCGGTCAGGGCGTCCACGCCGAGGGACAGGTCGGGCACCCAGTTGCCGCCCAGGCCGGACGGGTCGCCGTCCGAGTAGTAGTCATGGAAGTCCAGCGATCCGGCCACGGCCGGCTCCGCCCCGTTCGTTATGGCGAAGCGGGTAGCGTCCCCGGGGCGGTAGCCGGGAAGCCCGAACAGGCCGTAGGACACGTGGGTCCCGTGGGAGGTGTGCTGGTAGGCCACGTGCAGGCCCGTCCGGGCGGCCTCCACGGCCTCCGCGGGTATCAGGCGCAGGACTTCTTCCCGAGCAGCCAGCTGACCGGCCACGGTAGCGTCCGGGTCGGGCAGCACGCCCTGGGAGCCTCCGCAGGAGCACAAGCCCGCCAGGATCGCGAGGGAGAGCAGGCTGGGGATGGAAACGTTCTTCATGTAAGGCTCCCTGTGCGCCCGGTCAGGTCCCCGGCGCGGTTCTTCCGCACTATTATAGAACAATTCCCCCCGAAAACAGCCGGCAACGGGGAATTGAACCACAGAGACGCAGTGCGGCGCGAGACTCGCAGCGCCGCAAGGGGGGTAAGGGGGATCTGCCCCCAAGCCTCCCGTCCAGGGGGATCGCAAGTATACTTGCGCACCCCTTGGAACCCCTGCGATCCTGTGCACTGCTCGGATCGCTCTGTGTCTCTGTGGTTGTTTTACCTGAACCAGCTCACGATCCATCATCCGGGGAGGAAACCGGGCTTCCAGTGGCGGATCCCGCTTGCCGGTACAGCGCGCGAGGGATTGGAGGGAGTACCCCGCAGCCGCGCCGGCGGCGAGGAGTACTCCCGTAAAGCCCGGTCCCGCCTCCGCCGGGGCGCCGCCCTGGCGGAGGCGCGGACGCGCCATGCGATTCGACACGGGTCGGGTCAGGTGTCGCGGGTCTTGCCACGGGCAGGCTTTATCACTATACTCCCGTATCGAGTACGTTTTTCAAACAACCGCGCTTTCCGCGCCAAACCGAACAGTCCGTGGGTCAAACCGTAAAAAACGGTCGATTGCGCCACGGTGACGCGGACATGCGGGCTCGCGAACCACCTACACGACGACGTAACTCGAGGTCGGACTCCAACGGGAGCCCGGTACATACCCCTGAGGGAAACAGAGGCACAGCATGGCTTTCGACATTTCCAAGATGCGCAACATCGGTATCAGCGCCCACATCGACTCGGGCAAGACCACCCTTTCCGAACGCATCCTGTTCTATTGCCGCAAGATCCACGCCATACACGAGGTCCGCGGCAAGGACGGGGTCGGCGCGACCATGGACTCCATGGACCTCGAGCGCGAGCGCGGCATCACCATCCAGTCCGCCGCCACCAACGTGCAGTGGCAGGACTACACCATCAACCTGATCGACACCCCCGGCCACGTGGACTTCACCATCGAGGTGGAGCGCTCCCTGCGCGTGCTGGACGGCGCCGTGCTGGTGCTCTGCTCGGTGGGCGGCGTCCAGTCGCAGACCCTGACCGTGGACCGCCAGCTCAAGCGCTACCACGTGCCCCGCCTGGCCTTCATCAACAAGTGCGACCGCACCGGCGCCAACCCCTACCGGGTGCGCGCCCAGATAGCCGAGAAGCTGGGCCTGAACGCCGTGTTCATCACCCTGCCCATCGGGCTCGAGGACAAGCTCGAGGGCCTCATCGACCTGATCGAGATGAAGGCCGTCTACTTCGACGGCGAGGGCGGCGTGGACCTGCGCTACGCGGAGATCCCCGCCCACCTGATGGACGACGCCCAGAAGTACCGCGAGGAGCTCCTGGACGGCGCGTCCATGTTCTCCGACGAGCTGGCCGAGGCCTTCCTGGAAGGCACCGAGACCCCCGAGATGATCAAGGCCGCCATCCGCAAGGGCACCATAGCCGAGCAGCTGGTCCCCGTGTTCGTGGGCTCCGCCTACAAGAACAAGGGCGTGCAGCTCCTCCTGAACGGCGTGACCGACTTCCTCCCCGACCCCACCGAGGTGAAGAACATAGCCCTGGACCTGGACAGGAACGAGGAGCAGGTGGTCACCGAGACGGTGGAGAACAAGCCCACCGTGGCCCTGGCCTTCAAGCTGGAAGACGGGCAGTACGGCCAGCTGACCTACGTGCGCATCTACCAGGGCGCCCTCAAGAAGGGCGACGAGCTCATCAACACCCGCGCCCGCCGCAAGTTCAAGGTGGGGCGCCTGGTGCGCATGCACGCCGCCTCCATGGAAGACATCAACGAGGGCACGCCGGGCGACATCGTGGCGCTCTTCGGCATCGAGTGCGCCTCCGGCGACACCTTCTGCGACCCGTCCATCAACTACGCCATGACCTCCATGTTCGTGCCGGAGCCGGTGATCTCCCTGGCCATCATGCCCAAGGACAAGAAGAGCGCCGACCAGATGTCCAAGGCGCTCAACCGCTTCACCAAGGAAGACCCCACCTTCCGCACCTACGTGGATCCCGAGTCCAACCAGACCATCATCCAGGGCATGGGCGAGCTGCACCTGGACGTGTACATCGAGCGCATGAAGCGCGAGTACAAGTGCGAGGTGGACACCGGCATGCCGCAGGTGGCCTATCGCGAGGCGATCAGCCAGCGCGCGGACTTCAGCTACACCCACAAGAAGCAGACCGGCGGCTCC
>JAKLIU010000206.1 GCA_022709445.1 Spirochaetota bacterium
CATGCATTCCGAGCGGTTCGCCCCTCCCCGACCCCGCAGCGCCTGCATCTTCGAGCTGATCTACTTCGCGCGGCCCGACTCCTGCGTCTTCGGGCGCTCCGTCTACGGCTCGCGCAAGGCCCTGGGCGCCGCCATGGCCGACCAGGACGAGGTGAAGCCGGACGCGGTGGTGCCCGTGCCCGACTCGGGGACCCTGGCGGCCATGGGCTACGCCGAGCGGGCGGGCGTGCCCTTCGCCTTCGGGCTGACCAGGAACCACTACGCCGGCCGCTCGTTCATCCTGCCCAGCAAGGGCGAGCGCGAGCTGGCCGTGCGGATGAAGCTCCACGCTGTGGAGGAAGTGGTCTCCGGCAAGCGCATCGTCATCGTCGACGACTCGCTGGTCCGGGGCACCACCAGCGGCATCATCGTCCGCCTGCTCAAGGAGGCCGGAGCGGCCGAGGTGCACCTGCGCCTGTCCAGCCCCGAGCTCAAGTGGCCCTGCTACTACGGCATCGACATTCCCACCCGCGAGGAACTCATCTCCAACCGCCTGGACGAGGCCGGCGTGGCCGGGCTGATCGGGGCCGACAGCGTGCGCTTCCTGCCGGTGGCGGCCACCCGCGCCTGCCTGTCCGCCCCGGCCGACGAATACTGCTGCGCCTGCTTCGACGGCGACTATCCCTGCAAGAACCCCATGGAGGCCAGAGATGGCGATTGACTACCGGTCCGCCGGCGTGGACATGGAAAAGGGCGACGCGTTCGCCGATTTCATCAAGCGGCTGCCGTCCAGGGCCGTCGACGGGGGCATCGGGGGATTCGCCGGCGGCATCCCGCTCAGGGGCGTCGCCGGCATGCGCGAGCCCATGCTCATGTCCACCACGGACGGCGTGGGGACCAAGCTGCTGGTGGCGAAGAAGCTGGGACGATGGGACACCATCGGCATCGACCTGGTGGCCATGAACGTCAACGACCTGATCGTGTGCGGCTGCAGGCCGCTCAACTTCCTGGACTACATAGCCTGCGGCCGGATCGACGAGCCCAAGCTCCAGTCCATCATCCGCGGCATCGTGGCGGGCTGCGAACAGGCGGACTGCCTGCTCACCGGCGGGGAGACCGCCGAGATGCCCGACCTCTACGACGCAGACGACGTGGACCTGGCCGGCTTCTGCACCGGCGTGGTGGACCGGGCGGACATGCTGCCGCGCCTGGACGCGATGGCCGAGGGCGACGTCGTGCTCGGGCTGCCGTCCAGCGGGGTGCACTCCAACGGCTACTCGCTCGCGCGCAAGTGCGTGCGCGAGGACGATTCCGCGGCCTGGGACCGGCTCCTGGAACCCACCCGCATCTACGTCCGGGAACTGGGCGCGCTCATCGGCACCGGGAAGGTCCTGGGCGCGGCGCACATCACCGGCTCGGGACTGGACGGCAACTTCGAGCGCGTGGTTCCCGCGGGGCTGCGCGGCGCCTGGAACTGGGACTGGCCTCGGCCGGCCATCTTCGACGCCATCCAGAAGGGCGGCCGGGTGCCGGAAGAGGAGATGCGCCGCGTGTTCAACCTGGGCGTCGGCATAGCCTTCGTGGTGAAGGCCCGGGACGAATCCGAGGTCCTGTCCTTCGCCAAGGCGAACGGCATCGAGGCGTTCAGGATGGGCACCCTGGTCCGTGGCTAGGCTCGCGGTCCTGGCCAGCGGCAACGGGAGCAACTTCCAGGCCCTCGCGGAGGCGCTGCGCGCCGATGGCGGCCACGAGGCCGCGTTGCTCGTCTGCGACCGGCCGGGCGCCTTCGCGCTGGAACGGGCCGCGCGTCTGGGCATCCCGGCGCGCCTGGTCCGGTACGCCGGCCGCCCGCGCGAGGACGCGGAGGCGGAGATAGCCGCCGCGCTCGAGGATGCGGACGTGGACCTGGTCGCCCTGGCCGGTTTCATGCGCCTCCTGGGGCCATCCCTGGTGGAGCGATGGGAGGGGCGCATGGTCAACGTGCACCCCGCGCTCCTTCCCGCCTACCCCGGCACGCGCTCCATCGAGCGCGCCTGGGAAGCGGGCGATGCCGAACTGGGCGTGACGGTGCATTTCGTGGACCGCGGCATGGACACGGGCAGGATCATCGGGCAGGCGAGGGTCCCGCGCGGGGAAACCCTGGAGGCGACCGAGGAAGCGGTGCACCGGGCGGAGCACGCGCTGTACCCGCGCATCGTCCTGGACCTGCTGGACGGTATCCCGGGCGCGGAAGCGCCGAGGAGGACGTGATGGCCGGAAAGACCGCATCGGGCAAGTCCGGAAAGGGCGCCGCGAAGAAATCCGCGGCCGAGCCGCAGCTCAGGAAGGATCCCGCCTTCATGAAGCGCATGGAAGCCGCGATCCGGGACGAATACCGCAAGGGCGGTACCGCCGCCCCTGCAGCTGACGCGCCCGCCCTTCAGCCCGCCTCCCGCGCGAAGGATGCCGCGCCCGGGCCCGCGCCGGAAGGTACACCCGCGCGGGCGACCGCCGCGGCTCCGGCCGCGCCCGCGGTAAAAAAGGCACGACGGTCCACCGCCGCGCGCAAGGCGCTGGCCGACGAGCTGTCCTCGCTCCTGCCCGGGCTGGACGAGGAGGGCCTGGCCTTCCTGATCGAGCAGGCGCGCACCCACCTGTACAACATGAAGGTGCTCGAGCTGGAGGCCGAGGCCGAGCGGCTGGAGGCCAGCTCGGCGCGGTCCAGGACCCTGTCGTCGGCCCGCGGCGCGGCGCGGCCCGCCGGCGGCGGCTTCAGCATCAAGGCCGGCGAGGGCGGCACCGATTACAGCATCGTGCGCGACGGGAAATGGAAGATGTTCACGCGCGAGGAGATGCTGGCGATGGTCCGGATAGCCACCGTGCGGGAGCCCCTGGAGGCGGTCGCCCCCCGGCTGTACCGCTGGCTCAAGGCCGAGCGCTCGGATTTTTTCGGGGACATTCCCGTCAGCGGCCCATCGGATCCAGCGCTCGCCAGCCTGGCCAAGCTCCTGCGCGCGACCTTCGAAGTCAGGAAGTGAGCGCGCCGGCCGGCCGGCGGCCCGCCCCGGGACACGCTCGACGAGGGGGAGCCATCCGGGCTAGTATCCCGCTACCACAAGCTACAAGGCGGTTTGCATGAAGGTTCTGATCCTGGGAAACGGCGCCCGCGAGCACGCGCTCGCCTGGTCCTTCGCGCGGAGCAAGCGCAATGCCGGCCTGTTCTGCATGCCCGGAAACGCGGGCACGGCCGAGCTGGCGGTGAACCTGCCCGGCGATCCCGCCGACCCCGCCGCCTGCCTGGAGGCCCTCAAGCTCAGCGGCGCGGACCTCGTGGTGGTGGGGCCGGAAGCCCCGCTGGCCGCCGGGGTGGCGGACGCCCTGCGCGCTGCGGGGTCCCTGGTCTTCGGGCCGGGCAGGGAGGCCGCGAGGCTGGAATCCAGCAAGTCCTTCGCCCGGGCCTTCTCCGACCGGGCCGGCGTCAGGTCCGCGCGGACCGAGCGCTTCTCCAGCTTCCCCGACTTCGAGTCCTGGCTGTCCGGCCCGCGGCGCGCGGACTCCGGCGACGCGCGCATCGTCCTCAAGAAGAGCGGACTGGCCGCCGGCAAGGGCGTACTGGAATCGGGGGACCGCGGGGAGCTGTCGTCCTTCGCCAAGTCGGTCCTCAAGGACGACGAGCTCCTGGTGGAGGAGTTCCTGACCGGCTACGAGCTGTCCGTGTTCGCCATCAGCGACGGCAGGCGCTACCTGACCCTGCCCGCCGCCGCAGACCACAAGAAGGCGCTGCCCGACAACAAGGGGCCCAATACCGGGGGCATGGGCGCCGTCTGCCCGGTGCCCTGCGCCGACCATGCGCTGATGGAACGGGTCGACGCCGAGATCGTGGCCCCCACCTTCTCGCGGATGGCCGAGGAAGGGCTCGGATACCGCGGCGTGCTGTTCTTCGGGATCATGGTGGGCGAGTCTGGCCTGAGCCTCCTGGAGTACAACGTCCGCTGGGGAGACCCGGAGACCCAGTCGATCCTGCCGCTCCTGGAGTACGACATAGGCGACCTCTTCGAGGCGGCGGCCGCCGGCGACCTGGCCGGGGCCTCCCCCTGGTTCAGGGACGCGTCGGCCGTGGGCATCACCGTGGCCGCCCCGGGCTACCCAGGCAGCTACCCCAAGGGCATACCG
>JAKLIU010000207.1 GCA_022709445.1 Spirochaetota bacterium
GGACCGCACGGGGAAGGACGTCGCCGTCAGCCTGGCGCTCAACCCGGAGTCGGGGTCCGCGGGCTTCCTGCTCAGGCCGCGCCTGACCGTGAACGGGGTGGAGGAAACCTGGACGGTTGCCGGCAAGCCGGGCGAGTACGTGGAGCTCGAGAAGGTTTTCGGGCTGGTGAAGGTCACCCTGGAGATCGACATGCGCTACGCGGACACGGAGGTGGACGTCACGGTCGAGCGCACCGACGTCTGGCAGGGCATGTTCGACGACTGAGCCGCCGGACCGCGGGCTGGAACCGGCGGCCGGCGCGGCCGTCAGCGCTTCTTGAGGCGCTTCCGTCCCAGGTCGATGGCCGCCCGCTCGGCCTGGGCCGCGGCCAGGAGCGAGTTCTCGCGCCTGGCCGCCTTGGAGCGGATCCAGATGAAGCCCAGGCCGCCGACGATCATCAGGACGCAGAGGATCTGGCCCATGGAGAAGTTCCAGGGCGTGCTGTAGAGGTGGATGGAAGCGGCCGGGTCGCCCAGCTTGATGATGTAGCCCATGTCCGCGTCGGGCTCGCGGAAGTACTCGATGACGAAACGCACCAGCCCGTAGCCCGCGACGTACGCGCCCACCGCGAAACCCTTGAAGGGCGAGCGCTTGCGCACCGTGAACCAGAGGAACAGCCAGAGCAGGACGCCCTCGAACAGGGCCTCGTAGAGCTGGGACGGGTGGCGCGGGAGGTTCACCATGGCCTGGGTCGCCGCCATGCCGGTCTTTTCCATCACGTCCTGCACCCAGGCCTGGCTGGCCGGGAAGCGCTGGGCGCCCGGGAAGACCATGGCCCAGGGGGCGGTGCTCACCTTGCCCCAGAGCTCCGCGTTGATGAAGTTGCCCAGGCGCCCGAAGGTGTAGCCCAGGGGGACCGACACGGCCATCATGTCCGCCCAGGCCAGGTAATCCAGCTTGTACCGCTTGGCGTACAGGACGGTGCCCGCGACCACGCCCACCAGGCCGCCGTGGAAGGACATGCCCCGGAACCCGATGAACTGCCCGCCGTCCGCGAAGGGCCAGAAAATCAGCCAGGGCTGGCGCCAGTACTCGCCGGTCGGATCGTAAAGCAGGGTGCCGAAGAGCCTGGCTCCCAGGATCAGGCCCAGGATGGCCGCCAGGAAAAAGCCCGCCACCGTGTCGTCGCTGAAGCCCAGCTTCCTGGTCCGCACCTGCCGCTTGAACAGCAGGTAGGTGATGCCGAACGCGACCAGGTACATGAGCCCGTACCAGCGGAGCGGGAGCTTTGGCAGGAAGGGGAAGATCTCGGGATGTATCCACGATGGAAAGTCGATGGCAAGCGGCATGTCGTCCTCCGGAGGCGGCGGCGTGGCGTCCGATGCGCGGTTCGCGGCGCGGCAATCACTATACCCGGCCGCGCGGGGCGGCGCAACAGCGCTACTTGAGCGGGCGCTCGGCTATCCGGCCCGCCTGCAGGTCGAAGTAGAAGGCGACGCGCGTCTTCTTGGCCTTGATCTCCAGGGTGCGGGCGTGGCTCTCCAGCACCGTGCCGGGGAAGACGGTGCCCCGGACGGCGATCTCGCCGGGGAAATGCTCCTCGAACTTCTCCCGGAGCTCGAACAGGCGCAGGCCGCGCTTCTCCAGGAGCTTCACCAGCTTGAGCTTGCGCTGGCGCACCTCGGCCAGGTCGCCGTGCCTGCCTTCCGTATCCTGCATCTCGCGGTCCGCCTGGAGCACCAGGAGCTTCACCCGCTCTATCTCCCGCTCCTCCGCCTCGATCGCGTCCTTGATCAGGTAGTCCTGCCCGAAGGACACCTCGGTCCGCGATCCCGTCTCCGAGCCCAGGTTCTGCACCTCGATGCCCTTGCGGGCCCGGCAGACTCCGCCGACCAGGTGGCCCTTGTCCCCCTGGAGCGTCAGCTTGCCGTTGGTCTTCAGGTTGCAGAGCAGGGCCGAGTTCTTGAGGGTGATGCCCTCCACCGCCAGCAGCATCGCCTGCTCGGCGAAGCCCGCCTCGATGGTGCCCTTGGCCCTGACCGTGCCCTTGCGCGCGCCCTTGATGCCCTCGCCGATCTTGATCGAGCCGTCCGCGCTGGCCAGAGCGGCCTCGATGGATCCGGCGACGCCCAGGTCGCCCCCGGCCACGATCGCGAAGCCGGCGAGCACGCTGCCGCCGACCGCCACCGGGCCCGGGAAGCGCACGTTGCCGGTTGCCGGCCCTATGTCCCCGTTGATCTTCTGCGCCGAGTCCACGGACAGCCGGTTCTTGTCGAACTTGAGGTCGCCGCTCCGCGCCGCCTTGAGGACCACGTCGCCGTTCTCCCGGCGCTCCTCGCGTATGGACGCGTCCCAGGTCGGGGGCTCCGCCACCCGCGGATCCCTGGGGGCCTTCAGCGCCTGGCCCAGCACGTCCGAACCGTCCTGGCCCTCCACCCCGATCCGGCTCATCTCGAGGATGGCGTCGCCTTCCTTGACGAGGGTGGCCGTGTCCCGGTTCTTGAAGTCCGCGGAGCCGTCCGTGCGCAGGGTGAAGGTCGAGCCGGAAGCCAGCCGGACTATCCAGTTGATCTTCCAGCCGCCGGCGATCACGGCCGGCCTGCCCCGGGCGACCACGTGATCCGCCACGGTCATGCCGTCCCTGGCGTAGGCCAGGGCGGTCTCTATCGCCTTTGGATCGATGCCGAACCTGACCCCGGCCCCGGCCAGGGCCGCCTGCACGGAATCCATGCCCAGTCCGCGTCCCAGGCCGTACTCCCTGCCCAGGCTGACCGACGCGCTCATGGCGTCCTTGGCCACGGTCACCTCGATGCGCGCGTCGCGCCAGGGCACCACCCTGATGCCGGTGCCGGCCTCCGCCGAGGAGGAGGCCAGGAGCAGGCCGTCCTCGCCGGACATGAAGGCCTCCCCGTCCATGACCACGTTCTCGTAGACGCGGACCGCGGGGTCCGCCCCCGGGAGGCCGGGAAGGGCGTTCCCGTACACGTCGACGCCCGCCTGTCCCGGGACCGGGGCCGAGAACCGGGCCAGCTCCTGGCCTTTCTTGACCACCGCCACCAGTTCCACGGCGGACAGCGGGAACTCCCCGAGGCTCGGCACCTTGGCCGCGAGGGCCGGATGCGCCTGCAGGGCGGCCAGGGTCGCCTTGGCCTCGTCCACTTCCATGAACGACGGCCTGAACCCGAAACTGCGGTCCTTGCCCCTGGCTGGCGCGCGGCCCTCCACCAGGATGTAGTCGCGCAGCTCGGTCTCCGGCCCCTTGTAGAAGGCAAGGACGTCGGCCTTGAGCTTGTCGCCCTTGATGCCCTTCAGGTTCCGGGCCGCCAGGGCGGAGCTGACCATGGAGAGCGCCAGGGGGATGCCCTTGCCCCTGCCCTTGGCGATGGAGAGCGTGGCCATGAGCCCGTCCTCGGACACCTGGACGCTCACCTCGGCATCGCGGTCCAGGGACAGGCTGAGGCCCTCGAGCGGCTTCCTGGCCTGGATGGCGCGCGACAGGGCGGCGGAGACCGTCTCCGGGGGCACCAGGGTATCGGGAGAGGCGCCGGCGGCCACCGCCTCCTCGAGCGCGGCGGCCGGGTCCGGAGGAGGCAGCTCCCTCGCGCCGGGCGTGAAATCCATCAGGAAGGTGGCGCCGTCCTCCGAGCGCCGGACGTTCAGCCGGTGGGGCGAGAAGGGCACCAGGTCCGCCCAGCGCTTGCCCACCCTCACGAAGCCGGCCGTCTCCGCGTGGATCTCGCCCTTGGCCCTGGATAGCCCGCGCCCGAACTGGAACGACGGGTCGTCGTCATGGGGCGGGCTGATCGGCTTGCCGTAGATGCTCTTCCCGGGCTTGCCGGGCCTGGGCGCGACGATGTGGCCGACCAGGGCGTCCGCGGGCGCCCAGAAGCTCCGCAGGACGCGGGGATCCGCCGGGATGGGTTCCTTGATCTCCACCTTCTCGTACTCGATGACCTTCTCTTCCCTGGCGGGCAGGAACGGGAAGGCTCCCGGTTTCTTGACGATGCGCTCGCGCGCCACGCGCTCCACGCGGACCCGGAACAGGGCGGGCGGCCCGGCCTCGCGCACGGCCCGCTCCTCGAAGGCGGCGAACTCGGGAGGAGTCCCCGGGTCGGCCCACTCGGCTTCCTCGTCGGTGCCGGGCAGGGG
>JAKLIU010000208.1 GCA_022709445.1 Spirochaetota bacterium
GGGGAAGTGAGCCCTCAGTCCGGCGACGTCCCCTGCCTGAGTTCCCCCAGGCGGCGGGACAGGTTGTTGGGCAGGAGGTCCAGGGCGGCGGCGGCCCGGGCGATGGATCCGCCCGCCAGGGCCACCTGGCGCTCGAGGTACAGGAGCTCCATCCTTCGCTTGGCTTCACGCAGGGGCATGGCCCGGTCGAAGGAGAATCCCCCGCCGGCGACGCCGGGCGCCCAGCCGCCCGCGTCCAGGTCCCGCAGGAGCGCGGCGTCGATGCGTCCAGCCCCGGCCATTGCGACGGCCCGCTCGAGGAGGCTCTTGAGCTCGCGCACGTTGCCCGGGTAGCTCCTTGCTCCCAGCCAGGCCAGGGCGTCGTTGTCCAGCACCGGTTCCGGGACGCCCGAGCGCCCGGCGAGCGAGCGTACGATGAAGGCGGCCAGGCCCGGGATGTCGCCCGCGCGGGCGGACAGGGGCGGCACGGCCAGCGGGACCTGCCCGATGCGGTACAGGAGATCCTCCCGGAAGCTTCCCGCGGCGACCGCGGCGCGCAGGTCGCGATTGGTGGCGGACACCACGCGCACGTCCGAGCGGACGGTCGCGTCAGCGCCCACCGGGCGGAACTCCCCCGTCTCGATCGCACGCAGGAGCTTGGCCTGCAGGGGGAGCGGTATCTCGCCCACCTCGTCCAGGAACAGGGTACCGCCGGAGGCTTCCATGAAGCAGCCGGGCCGGTCGCGCGACGCCCCGGTGAAGGAGCCCTTGCGGTGCCCGAAGAGCTCGCTCTCGGCCAGCTCCGCAGGGATGGCCGCGCAGTTGATGGCGACGTAGGGTCCGGCGCAGCGCGGCGAGCGGAAGTGCACCCAGCGCGCCAGGGGGTCCTTGCCCGAGCCGCTCGGACCGTGCAGGAGCACCGCCAGCGAGGTGGCGGCTGCCCGCTCGGCGGCCAGCACCAGGTCCGCGAAGGGGCCCGGTCCGCCGACGTAGAGCCGGTCCGCGAGCCAGGCCTCTCGTCCCGCCCGGTCTGCACGCGCGCGTGCGGCCTTCTCCTCGGCCAGGGCTATGGTCACCTCCAGGCGGTCGGGGTCAGCCGGCTTTTCCAGCACGTCCACAGCGCCGGCGCGCACCGCCCTGACGGCGTTGGCCGCGTCGGCCGCCCCGGAGACCATGGCGACCGGCACCCCGGCCGCGGCGTAGGCCGCCAGGGGGCCGAAACCGTCCTCCTCGCCCAGCATGATGTCCAGCAGCACCAGGTCCCAGGACCCGGCCACCGAAGCCGCGGGGGGAGGCGCGGTCATGCCGCGCGCCTCGTGGCCCTTCATGGCCAGCCAGGCGGTCATGGAATCCAGGTAGGCCCTGTCGTCGTCTATCACCAGGATGCGCGCCATCAGGATCCTCCGTCCCGCGGGAAGGTCATCAGGAAGCGGAGCCCGCCCGCCGGGGTGTCCGATACCGAGAGGCTGCCCCCGTGCAGGGCGGCTATCCGGCCCACCAGCCAGACTCCCAGCCCGGTCCCGTCCGGCTTGGTGGTGTAGCGGGGTCTGCCCACCCGCGAGGCTTCCCCGGGCGGAAGGCCGCTGACCGCGTCGCTGTAGTCCAGCTCCAGCCGCCCGGGCTTGAAACGCATGGCCAGCGAGGCGGAGAAGGGCGAAGCGCAGCGCGCGCAGGCCTCGGCGCTGTTCGAAAGGAGGTTCACGAAGGCTTCCCTGAGGTAGGCCCGGTCCAGGCGCGCGGTCGCCGGTCCTCCCTCCCGGGAGACGGTCACCGCAGCGGCCGTGACCCGGGGATCACGGGCACCTGCGGTGGCTACCGCCTCGGACAGCACCGCGGCGGGATCCAGCTCTTCCGGCTCCGGATCCTTGAAGCCGGACAGGGAGCGCACGCGGGAGAACAGGGTCGACAGGCGGGTCGCGTCAGCCTCGATGCGGGCCGCTGCCTCGCGGGCAAGCGCGGCGCTCGCGGCATCCACGGTTCCGGCGGCCGTTGTGGCGTTGGCCGACAGGGAGGAACCCGACAGGGCTTCCCGTGCGGTGCGGGCAGACAGGGAGAGGGAGGCGAGGGGGGTCCTGGCCTGGTGGGCCAGGAAGGCAGATGCCTCGCCCCAGCCCTGGAGGGCCTTGAGTTCCAGTTTCACTCGCTCACGGTCGTCCAGGGCGTCCAGGAGACGGTCCAGCTCGGCCTCGAGCGGGCCGAACTCGTCGTCGGTCCCGCCGCCGAAGCGCAGGCCCGTTTCTCCGGCCGCCAGGGCGTCCAGCCCCCGGCGCAGCCTGTCCCAGCGCCTGGTGAGCATGGCGGCGGCGCTCGCGGACACGGCGAAGGCCGCCAGCGCGCCGGCCGCGACGATGAGCGCCAGGGCGCCGATGCCGGCCACCGCCCGGTCCTGGGCCAGTATCGTGCGCCTGGCCAGGTCGCGCCTGAGCGGGGCCAGGGCCTCCATCGTCCGCCCCGCGTCCATGGGCCCGGATGCGGCCATGAGTTCCAGCTCGGCCAGGGCCGACGCCGCTTCCGCGGTGGAGGCTGAGCTTTCAGCCCGGCTCATGACGAAGCCGGCCGCCGAGGCCGCCCCCAGGAGTATCACCGAGGAAGCGAAGCTGACCGCGAAGATGCGCGTCCTGAGTTTCATGCCGGTTCAATAGTAGGGTATCTCGCCCAGCGAGTCGACGGTGAGCAGGGCGGCCGATGGCTTGTAGGCCCAGAAGAGCATGGGATCGTACTCGTCGTCCCCCGGCAGGCTCAGGACAGCCTTGCACCTGAGGGTCAGGGGGAAGTCCTGGCCAGCCATGGTTCCCAGGGGCAGGCCCCTGAAGCGGGAGACGATGGCCCAGGCGGCCTCCGGGCTGGCGGTCCGGTGCCGCCCCCCGGTCTCGGAGACGGTGACGGTATAGGAGAAGCCGTCGAAGGCTATCTCCCGCCAGGCCCGGGCTTCCAGGCTCCCCGCACGGGCGCTGAGTTCCAGCCGCACCGTGAAGGAAGAGCGCACCAGGGCCCCGAGCTCATCGCCGGGCAAGCCGGCCAGCTCGACGCCGGCGTACAGCGTCGCGGAGTCACGCTGGAGGCGGAGCTCCATGACCGGGGGCTCCCGCGCGGGAGCCAGGCCCAGGAGCACCCCCAGGCCCAGGATGACGGATTTGAACCAGGATCCCACGACCAGGCCTACGGCTGAGAGGCGGGCAGGCCGGCGCCGGACGTCCTGTACCCTGCGCTGGTGGTCCGGTAGGTCTCCAGGAGGCGCTCCTCGCGGGAACTGCCCGAGGCCAGCTGCACGATGCCGCCGATCAGGCTGGGCAGGGTCCAGGCAGCGCTGGACAGGAGCCGTTCGCCCAGGCTGTCCCAGGAGTTGTCGAAGGCGCTGACGGCCACGGTCACCCCGGCGTTGGCCAGCGGCACGCAGAGGTTCATGATGGCGCCGGAGATGCGCTCGCGCCTGGCCTCGTCCGCCAGGTCCTTCATGATGGCGTAGGCCCAGGCCTCCTGGACCACCGGGTCGGTCTCCGCGTACAGGAAGGCGTACTTGACCAGGTAGCGCTCGTCGGGCCTGGCCAGGAGGGATATGCCTATGCCGGAGAGCAGCGCGCCGGTGGCGGCCCCGCCTATGCCGACCGCCCGGTAGGTCATCAGCTCCTCGGGGGCAGAGAAATCCGCCGGGTCGGCGGTGAAGGTCCATGCGGTGGCAGCGGCGCCCGCCGCGAACAGGGTGGCGCCGATGGAGGTCAGCACGATGCCGCCGGTGCGGTCCTCGCGCTCGGCGGTCTTGAAGTAGTCCGTGAGCATGGGCATGGCCAGCTGGGAGCCGGTGAATTCCTGCGCTCCGAGGGTGGAGGCGAGCATCAGGATGGCGATGCAGGCGGTGACGGTTCGTTTCATGGTCGCTCCTCGGGCCGGCGCATCGGGGTGCCGCTCGGCCCACCAACTATAGAGCAGGAATCGTGCCAAGAACGGGAGACGGAAGGAAATCGCTCGGCGGGCCTTGAAACCGGCCGCGACCGGGGTCCCGCGCCCTGCCGGAGGGGCGTCGCGGGCGGCCGGTCATCGCCCCGCTATCGAAGATGATAGCACGCCTATCGATTCCGATACGGTCATCCCGCGGCCGTATCGTCGTTTTGAAGCGATTTTTCCAGCCGGCCGGCGCCGGAGGCTGGTAT
>JAKLIU010000209.1 GCA_022709445.1 Spirochaetota bacterium
CTTGCGGCTCCTTGCGGGAAAGTCAGTCCAGGGAGGCGGGCTTGGCGTTCATCTTCCGCTGGATCTCGGCGGATCTATCCGCCGGCATGAGCGAAAGCCAGTACGACACCACGGAAGCCTCGCCGGACTTGGCCGCCAGTTCCTCCACCGACCTCAGCACGTCGATCACCGTCTGGTCGTCCATTGCGACGAGTATCTCGACGGCGTCGGCGGGCGGCATGCCGGTCAGGTAACGGGCGTTTTGCTCGACGTTCGCCCTTCTATCATCGTACCGTTGGGTCAGGCTATTGAACGAATTCTCCCGCTCGGCCAGCGCTTCTTCCCGGTCCTTCAGTTCCTGGGCCATCGCCTCTATGGCCGCCTCCCGCTCGGCGGCGCTCAAGTCGCGCTGGTCCAGCTCCTGGCGCAGCGCGGCCACGGCCTCCAGCTGCTTGGCCCAGCGCTCGTCGTCCAGCAGGGTCGGGGAATCCGCGGGCAGGGCCGTGCCGCTGCGCGTGGGCAGGCCCACCAGCCGCAGGGCCGGCGCGAAGAAGGATTTCGCGTCGATGAGGCCCAGGTAGTCGAACCAGAACAATCCCGCCACCGCCAGCGCGACGATGATCATGAGCAGGACTACCACCCTGCCAAGTATGCGCTGCCTGCCGAATCTCGCCATCACCCGCTCCTGTTCAGTTCACGGACGCCCGTGCGCGCGCCATGGCCGCCATGTCGTCCAGCGCCTTGAATTCCTCGAGCCGGGCGGTCTTGTAGTACTCCGCTTCGGACCGTTCCTTGAGTTTCTGTATGAGTTCCTTGGCCTTGCTCGCCTCGACGTACGCGGCCCGGGCCCGCTCCCGCTCGGCCTCCGCCATGGCCAGCGCCTTCATGAGCCGCTCGCGCTCCTGCTCCAGGCGCCGGGCGTAGCGCTCGCCGGCCTGGAAGTCGGAGGTCGAGCCGCCCTTGCGGAAGCGCGTCCTGGCGGCGTCCAGCGTGAGCCCGGCGTTCTCCTCCAGCCTCAGTTCCAGGATGGCGCAGGCGCCGGATTTTTCCGCCAGCCGGGCCTTGGCCTGCTCCAGCGTGTACTCCCTGACGGTGAGCACGCCCTGCAGCTTGAATTGGAAACGCCTCACCGGGCGGCCTCCGCGGCGACGGAGGACTCCGCGGCGGCATCGGCCTCCGCGGCCCCATCCGGGGCGGAAGCCGGGCGCAGCCAGGTGCCGTGGGCCTGTTCCGCGAAGGCGGTGAGCTCGGAGGCCGGGATGGCCAGGCCGGCGATCTCGCCCAGGCGCCTGATGGTGTCGGCTATCGGGGCCTTGTCCTCGATGCCCTGCACCAGGAACTGCTCGATGGCGTCGTGCTTGGAGATCGCGGCGTCTATCGCGGGGTTCGAGCCCTTGACGTAGGCGCCTATGTTGATCATGTCCTCTGATTCCTCGTAGGTGGCCATGAGCCTGCGCAACGCGCCCATGGCCTTCTGGGTGACCGGCCCGGTGACCGCCTGGGTGAGCCGCGAGATGGACTTGAGGACGTCCACCGCCGGGTAGTGGTAGTGCTCGGCCAGCTTGCGGGACAGGACCACGTGGCCGTCCAGGATTCCCCTGACGGTGTCGGCTATCGGCTCGTCCATGTCGTCCCCGTCCACCAGGATGGTGTAGATGCCCGTGATGGATCCCTTGTCCGAGGTGCCCGAGCGCTCGAGGAGCTTGGGGAGCGAGTCGAAGACGCTGGGCGTGTAGCCGCGGGTCGCCGGAGGCTCGCCTATGGCCAGCCCTATCTCCCGCTGGGCGCGCGCGAAACGCGTCACGGAATCGAAGAGCAGCATGACGTTGAGGCCCTGGTCTCGGAAATACTCGGCCACCGCGGTGGCCACGTAGGCCCCGCGAAGGCGCGCGAGCGGCGGGGTGTCCGAGGTGGAGACGACGATGACGGACCGGGCCATGCCCTCCTCGCCCAGGTCGTTCTCCAGGAATTCGCGTACCTCGCGGCCGCGCTCCCCGATCAGGGCGATCACGTTAACGTCCGCGTTGGTGTTGCGCGCCACCATCCCCAGGAGCGTGGACTTGCCCACGCCCGATCCGGCGAAGATGCCGATGCGCTGCCCGTTCCCCAGCGGCAGGAGGCCGTCGATGGACCGTATGCCGCAGGAGACGCGGGTCTTGATGCGCTTGCGGGTCATGGCGTCCGGCGGCACGGCGACGGCCGGGTAGCTCTCCGGGGAGGCGATGTCGCCCTTGCCGTCGGCCGGCCGGCCCATGCTGTCCAGGGTCCGCCCGAGCAGCCTGGGCGATACCGGGACGCGCAGCATCTCCCCGGTGGCTATCACCGTGCAGCCCAGCTCGATGCCGTCCAGGGCCGAGTAGGACATGAGCTGGACCGTCTCCCCACGCAGCCCGGCCACCTCCGCCCAGGCCGTCTTGCCCAGCCTGGGTATGAGTATCTGGCAGACCTCGCCCACCACGGCCTGGGGGCCGCGGCTCTCCACCAGGAGGCCCTGCACCTTGGTGACCTTGCCGGTGTACTTGATGGGGTCCACCGCCTCCACAGCGTCCAGGTACTTTCCCATGAGGTCCATGGCGTCAGCCGGCCTTTCCGCGGGCCTTGATCGGCGTGATGTCCAGGATCTTCTCCTCCAGCTCGTGCAGCTGGCTCTGGATGCGGGCGTCGATCTCGCCGAAGTCCGTCTCTATGAGGCAGCCGCCGCGGTCGACGTTGGAATCCTCCACCACGGTGATGCGCTTGGCGTTCTCCGCCAGCTCCACGAAGTCCTTCACGTGCTCGGTGGCCAGCTGCAGGTCCGCCAGGTTCACCTTGATGATCACGTCGCTCCTGGTCTTGAGCTTCCGCAGGGCCTGGGCGATGTTTGAGATGACCACGTTCTTCTGGTTCTCGGAGATGGTCTTCACCACCTTGCGGGATATGAGGAGGACCAGCTCCACGATCTGGGCCTCGGTCTGGTCCAGGATCTCCGCGCGCTTGTCCATGGCCCGTTCCAGGATGGTGTGGATGCGGTCCACGAGCCGGTCCACCTCGGACCGGCCTTCCTTGAAGCCCTCCTCGCGGCCCTGGTCCCAGCCCTTCTTGTGGGCTTCCTTGGTGATCTCGTCCAGCCTGGCCCTGGCCTGGGCCTCCATGGCCGTGATCTTGCCCTCGGCCTCGCGGAGCGCCTTCTCGGCGCCTTCCTCGGCCTCGCGCCGGATGCGCAGGGCCTGGTCGTTCTTGCGCTTGACTTCCTCGAAGGCAGCCGCCTCCGCCCGCGCCACGATGGACTCGGCCTCGGCCCGGGCGGCGGACACCATGGCCTCGCGCTCCGAGTCCCAGTTGGCCTTGAACAGCTCCGCCTCGCGCCTGAAATCGTCGGCGGTCGGCCCGTGGTACTCCTCCACCGGCGCCGCCTCCTCGACCTGGTCCGCCGCCTTGCGGGCGCCGGGGGCGTCGAGCACGAACGCGCTGGTGAGGTGCGTGATCTCCTGGGGCCTGAAAACGTTCTTGGCCATGGCCTGTTACCCTCTATTGTATGAGCTGGTCGTCCTCGCCGCGCGCGATGATGATCTCGCCGGTGTCCTCCAGGTGCCTGATCACCGCGACTATCTTCTGCTGGGCCTCCTCCACGTCCTTGATGCGGACCGGGCCCATGTACTCCATGTCTTCCCTGAGCGCCTGCGACGCGCGCTTGGACACGTTCTGGAAGATCTTCTCCGCCACCTCCGGGTCCACGCCCTTGAGGGCGCGGGTGAGGTCCTGGGTGTCCACCTCCCTGATGACCTTCTGGATGGAGCGGTTGTCCAGCATGACGATGTCCTCGAAGACGAACATCTTCTTCTTGATCTCCTCGGCCAGCTCGGGATTCTCCTCCTCGAGCGCTTCCAGGATGCCCTTTTCCGTGGTGCGGTCCGCCAGGTTGAGGATCTCCACGATGGCGTCCACGCCGCCGGCCGCGGTGTAGTCCTCGCTGGACAGGGTGGACAGCTTCTTCTCCAGCACGCGCTCCACCTCGCGCAGCACCTCCGGGGAGGTGCGGTCCATGGTGGCGATGCGCTTGGCCACGTCCGACTGGTTCTCTTTGGGCAGCTTGGTCAGGATGTAGCTCGCCTTGTTGGGTTCCAGGTAGGCCAGGAT
>JAKLIU010000021.1 GCA_022709445.1 Spirochaetota bacterium
CGTGAAGAACCTGAAGACCGGGGAGGACCTCCTGGTCCCGGCCAAGCCGGCGGGCATGGCTCCCAAGTTCAACTTCTCCCAGGCGGTCAAGGACAAGTGCGCCAACGTGGACCCCACCTTCCTGGGCGGGGAGGAAATCGAGGACGACGAGGACGAGGACTGAGCCCCGGTCGGCTGGCTTCCGCCCCGCGTCTCCGTTATAGTTGGAGCCATGAGCCTCCCCTTCCTCGCGCTCGCGCTGGTTGCCGGCGCCGCGCTGTCCGCGGCAGCCTTCATCGTCGGCCGCCGCCACCCTCGGCCGGGAAGCGGCCCGTCCGCCCGCAGGAAAGCCGGGCGGACTGTCGGCCTGCGGGAGGGCTGCGAGGACACTGACTTCGTCGCCACGCTCCTGGCCGTCACCGAGGCCGCCCTGGACACCCCGGACCTGGAGCGCATGGTCCAGGAGCTGGCGGACAGGATGGCGGACATCATCAAGGCCGACGGCTGCTACATCACGTTCTGGGACGCCGAGCGCCGCCTCAGCCTTCCGGCCGCCGCCTACGGGCCCTACCGCGCCTCCTATGCCAGCTTCCGGCCGGCCCATGGCCAGCGCACCCTCACCGAGTCCATCGCCGAGGCCGGCCATACCCTGGTGGTGGAGGACGCGTCCCGCTCCGAGCACATGGACCCTTCGATAGCGGCCAATTTCAATTCCAAGTCGCTCCTGGGCCTGCCCATGAGCTCGGACGGGGCCATCCTGGGAGCGGTCCTCATCGGCTTCAACCGGCCCCACCGCTTCACGGAGGAGGAGATCTCCCGCTGCGAGCACGCCGCCAGGCATATATCCTTCGCCGTGGCCAAGATGCGCCTCCTGGAGGAGGCCCGCCACCACGCCGACGAGCTGGCCGCGCTCAACCGCATAGGGCTGGCCATCAATTCCGGGCGCGACCTGGACAGCGTGATCAGCGCGGTGTTCGAGCAGTGCAGGGGCATCATAGAGCTGGACACCTTCTACCTGGCCCTGTACGACCCCGAGCGAGAGGAACTGCGATTTCCCCTGTTCCACGACGGCGGCAAGATGCTGCACATGGAAAGCCGCAGCCTGGCCGAGCGCCCCGGCATGAGCGGCTACATCATCAAGACGCGGAAGCCCCTCCTGCTGGCCGACGCCTCCCTGCCTGAGGTGCAGGAGCGCTTCGGGGTGGTCAGGGCCGGCGGCGTGCCGTCCAAGGCCTACATAGGAGTGCCCCTGATCTGCGGCGAGCGCGTGCTGGGCGTGCTCTCGGTGCAGAGCCACCATCCCGACGCGTACACCGCGCGGCACCTGCAGCTGGTGGAGACCATAGCGGCGCAATCGGCCATCGCCATAGAGAACGCCCAGCTCTACGACAGGCTGAAGCTCCTCTCGGCCACCGACGGGCTCACCGGGATCTTCAATTACCGCAGCCTCTCGGAGCTGGGCCCCATGGAGTTTTCCAAGGCCAGGCGCACCGGCCGGCCGCTCTCGCTGGTCTTCTACGACATCGACCATTTCAGGGACTTCAACACCTACCATGGGCACTCGGCGGGGAACGCCGTGCTTGAGGCGGTCACGGCGGCCGTGCGGGACTGCGTCAGGAGCATAGACGTGTTCGCGCGCTACGGCGGCGAGGAGTTCGTGCTGGTGCTGCCGGAGACGCCCCTGGAGGAGGCCGCCGCGATAGCCGAGCGCATCCGCTCGGCGGTGGAGGCGCTCCGGGTCCGGGTTCCGGGCGCGGGCGGGGAGAGCGGGCTCGGCGTCACCGTCAGCCTGGGAGTGGCCGCGGACCGCGCGGGGCTTTCCCGTTTCCAGGACCTGGTGGACGAGGCCAACGCGGCCGAGCGGCAGGCCAAGCTCAACGGCCGCAACCGCGTCGAGCTCGCCGCCAAGGGCGCTTGACTTCCCCCCGCGGTGCGCGATGCTTGAGCCATGGGCAGTGCCAGCGGCGACGACGGCGACCCCGGGGAACGCCCGGCGGGACGGCAGGAACCACACGACATGTCGGGCGTGCTCGAGACCGTCCGGGAGCTGTTCGGCGCCCGCGATACCGGCGAGGTGCTCAGGCGCATAGCGGCGCGCGCCAGGGAGCTGCTCGCCTGCAGCACCTCGGCGGTCTACCTGCTCGAGGCAGAGTCCGGCGGCTTCAGGGCCGCGGCCACCGAGGGACTGTACGCGGATCAGCTCGCCGGCGAGGTGCTCCGCCCCGGCCGGGGCATACTCGGCAGCGTAGCCGGGAGCGGGCGGGCGGAGATAGTCAACGACACCAACCGCGACCCGCGTGCCCTCGCGGTTCCCGGCACCCCGGACACCGAGGACGGGGAGAAGCTCATGGCCGCGCCCTTGCGCTCCCGCGGCCGCGTGATCGGCGTGATGGCCGCCTGGCGCGATCCCGGAGAGAGCCGCTTCGGGGAGACGGACCTGGCGGCCCTGGAGGGCCTGGCCGTCATCGCGGTCATAGCCATAGAGAACGCCCGGTCCTACGAGGAAGACCAGCTCAGGATCAACCGGCTCTCGAGCCTGACGGAGATCGGGCGCGCCCTCGCCGCCGCCCACGACCAGGGCGAGCTCCTGGACACGGTCTACCGCCAGGCCAGCCGCGTCTTCGACACCACCAACTTCTACATTGCCACCTACCTTCAGGGCAGCGACGAGTGGGTCTGGGAGCTGCACTACGAGGGCGGGGTCCGCCAGGCGCCGGAGCGGCACAAGCTGGGCGCCGGCCTGACCGGCCACATCATCCGCAACCGCCTGCCGGTGCTCCTGCAGAGCCGCGAGGAGATCAGGGCCTTCCTGGAGGGCCAGGGGGTGGCGGGACTGGGCGACCTGCCGCAGAGCTGGATGGGCATTCCCCTGCTGGCCGGCGACGAGATCACCGGGGTGATGGCCATACAGAACTACCGTGTGCCCGCGCTTTACGGCCAGGCGGACCTGGACTACTTCTCGCTCATCGGGACCGAGGTCGCGGTGGCGCTCCAGAACGCCCGGCTCCTGGAGTCGGCCAGGCGGGACGCCAGGCGGCTGCACGCCATCAACGAGGTCAGCCGCATCGTCTCCAGCGAGCTGGACCGCGTCAACATCATGAAGCTCCTGGGCATGGCGCTCTCCGCGACCGTGCCCTTCGACGCGTTCTACGGGGCGGTGCGCCCCTCCGGACAGGACGGTCTCTGGTTCCCCGTGGCCATGGCGGACGGCGCCTTCTCCATGCCCGGGGACCGTTCCATCGCGGCTTGCCCGCGGCTGGCCAGGGCCCTCGAGGCGCGCCTGCCCATGATCGGGAGCGCGCCGGCGGACTCGGGAGGCGACGCGCTGGAATCCGGCCCGCTCGCCTGGACCGGCGACCCCGAGACCGACCTTGCCCTGGCCCAGTCGCGCGGGTCCTGGGCCCTCCTGCCCATGTTCGCCGGTGACGAGGCGATGGGCGCGCTGGCCTTCCTCTCGCGCACGCGCGACGCCTTCGGGCAGGAGCACCTGGACCTGCTCGCGGGGGCCGGCAGGCAGACCGCGGTCGCGCTCCGCAACGCCCGCTCCTTCGAGGCGGCCCAGGCGGCGCGCGCCGAGGCCGAGGCCGCCAACCGCATGAAGTCGTCGTTCCTGGCCAAGATGTCGCACGAGCTGCGCACTCCCCTGAACGCCATCATCAACTTCGCGTACCTGCTCAACGCCGGCAGCGAAGGCGGGATCAACCCCGACCAGGCGGCCATGATCGGCCGGATCGAGGACGCCGGACGCCACCTCCTGGGCCTGATCAACGACATCCTGGACCTGGCCAAGATTGAGGCGGGCAGGATGGAGCTGTCCTTCGAGGAGCTGGAGCTGAACGCGCTGGCCGGGGAGGTGATGCACACGGCTTCCGCCCTGGTCAAGGACAAGCCCGTGGAGCTGCGTTTCCTGCCCGCTCCCGCGGAAACCTGGGTCAAGGCGGACAGGACCCGCATCCGGCAGGTGCTCCTCAACCTGGTGTCCAACGCGGCCAAGTTCACCGAGCGCGGCCGCATCACCGTGGGCATAGCGGACCGCGGCGACGGTTTCGCGGCCGTCAGCGTGGGGGACACGGGCATCGGCATCGCGCCCGAGTACCTGTCCAGCATCTTCCTGGAGTTCGTGCAGGCCGACGACAGCGACGCCCGCAAGGCCGGCGGCACGGGCCTGGGCCTGCCCATCAGCAGGCATTTCGTGGAGATGCACGGCGGCGCCATCGTGGCGGAGAGCCGCAAGGGCGAGGGTTCGACCTTCACCTTCACACTGCCGCTCCTGCTGCGCGCGGCCACCAGGCTGGAGAGCGCGGACCGCGTGCCGGACGCCGTGCGCGACGCCGCATCCGCGGCGGGCAGGGAGGGCCGGACGGCCCGCGTCCTGCTCATAGACGACGATCCCGACGCGCGGCTGTTCCTGTCGCGCGGGCTCGCCCACGGGGACTACGAGGTCAGCACCCTCAGGGATCCCGGTTCCTCGATCCGGGTCGCATGCGAGACCCGGCCGGACGTGATAGTGCTGGACATCATGATGCCGGGCACGGACGGCTGGGGCATCCTGCACGCGCTGAAGGCCGATCCCGCCACCAAGGACATCCCCGTGATCATCTGCTCGGCGCTCAGGGAGCGGGGGAACGCCCTCTTCCTCGAAGCCACGGACTGCATACGCAAGCCGCTGGATCCGGAGGAGCTCCGCGCCATGGCCAGTCGCTACGCCCCCGAGGGCGGTTCGGTGCTGGCCATAGACGACGACCCCGATTCGCTGGAGATCGTGCGCCGCATCCTCTCGGCATCGCCCGTCTCCGTCCGGTGCGCCTGCGACGGCACGCAGGGACTGCGGATGCTGCGCGAGGAGCGGCCGGACGTCCTGATCCTGGACCTGATGCTGCCCGGCATGGACGGCTTCGAGATCCTGTCGCGGCTGCGTGCCGATCCCTCCACGGCCGGCCTGCCGGTGGTGGTGGTCACGGCCAAGGAACTGGGACCGGCGGAACGCGAATTCCTGGAGAGCCAGGCCACGGCCCTGCTCCTCAAGGGGGATTCCAGGCCGGAGGACCTGGAACGCGCCGTCATGGACATCCTGGGGCGGGCCGTGACGCGTCATGCCGGTTCCCGCCCTTGACCCGGGCGGCGCGCGCCGGATAGCCTCGGAGCGCATGACAGACCGCACAGCGGCGCGTGGCGAGTTCTCGGGCAGTCTCGTCCGCATAGCCGTACCCATCGCGCTCCAGAATTTCATCTCCTCGGGCGTGAGCATGCTGGGCACCGTCATGGTGGGCAGGCTGGGCGAGGCGCCGCTGGCCGCCGTGGGCCTGGGCAACCAGGTCTATTTCCTGCTTCTCCTGTTCATCTTCGGGATCACCACCGGGGGCGGGGTCTTCACCGCCCAGTACTGGGGGCGCAAGGATCTGGCCGGCATCAGGAGGACCGTGGGCCTGTCCCTGGCCGCCGGGCTGGGCACGGCCCTCGTGTTCACCCTCGTGTCGGCGGCGGCCCCCGCCGCGGTCATCGGCATCTACTCCCGCGACCCGGAGGTGGTGGCCCTGGGCGCGCGCTACCTGCGCATCTCCGCGTTGGCCTTCCTGCCCATGGCCGCCAGCTTCGTGCTGGGCCTGTCCATGCGCAGCGTGGAGAAGGTGCGGCTTCCCCTGGTCGCCACCCTGCTTTCGCTGGGGCTTAACGCCGCGCTGGGCTGGGTGCTCATCTTCGGGAAATTCGGCCTGCCCGCCATGGGCGTGGAAGGGGCCGCCTGGGCCGTGGTCGCCTCCCGCGTGCTCGAGCTGGCGGTGCTCTGGGCCGTGTCCTACGCCCGGCGCTATCCCACGGCGGGCAGCCTGCGGGAACTGGCGCGGCGGGACGCGCTCAGCCTGTCGCGCTACCTGGCAATCGCCCTGCCGGTGATAGCCAACGAGGTGACCTGGAGCCTGGGCATCACCACCTACAACGCCATCTTCGCCCGGGCGGGCACCGCGCACCTGGCCGCCTACAACGTGGCCAACACGGTGGGCCAGCTGGCCATGGTGCTCTTCCTGGGCACGGCCAACGCGGCCGCGGTGATGATAGGAAAGAAGATTGGCGAGGGCGACACGGACACCGCCAGGCTCTGGGCCCGGCGCTTCGCGATGATGGCTCCAGCCCTGGGACTGGCGGTGGGCCTCCTCCTCCTGCCGGTGCGGCTGGCCGTGCCCTGGCTGTTCAGGCTGGATGCCGGCACCATGGCCCAGGTGTCGGCGATGCTGGTCGTCCTGGGCCTGGCCTTCCCCTTCAAGGTGTTCAACCTGCACGTGATCGTGGGCATCTGCCGCGCGGGCGGGGACACGCGCTTCGGCTTCTGGTACGACCTGGGCGGCATCTGGGGCCTGGGCGTGCCGCTGGCCGCCCTAGGAGCCTTCGTGCTGGGGCTCCCGGCATGGGGCATCTTCCTCATGACCATGACCGACGAGCTGGGCAAGGCCGGTTTCGGGCTGTGGCGGCTGCTGTCGGGGAAGTGGCTCAGGAGGGTAATAGCATGAGCCGGATCGGGGACATGCGCATCCTGTGCGTATCCGACGAGCCGGACCCGCTGGTGTACTCGCCGCGCATCAAGGAGCGTTTCGGCGACGTGGACCTGGTGCTGGCCGCCGGCGACCTGCCCATGGAGTACGTCTCCTACATCGTCACCCTCCTCAACAAGCCGCTTATCTTCGTGTTCGGGAACCACAACCTGTCCGAGCTGCCGTTCTACCGCCCGTCCCCGGATTTCCGCCGCCGGGAGGACCGCCGCGACGACCGTGCCTGGGGCGGCACCTACGCGGGCTTCAAGCTGCGCGAGGAGGCGGGAGTCATCGTCATGGGCCTGGACGGCTCTAGGCGATACAACGACGGCGACAACCAGTTCACCCAGCTGGAGATGTGGCTGCGCGCCCTGGCGCTGGTGCCTGCCCTGCTCTGGAAGCGCGTCACCCGCGGCAGGTACCTGGACGTGCTCCTGACCCATGCCCCGCCGGAGGGCGTGCACGACCGGCCCGATCCCTGCCATCGGGGCTTCGCGGCCTTCAGGTGGATCATGAAGAACTTCAGGCCGCGCTATCTGGTCCACGGGCACGTGCACCTGTACTTCCCGTCCGAGACCCGGACCACCGAGTGCGGGGGCACCACCGTGGTGAACGCCTACAGTCACTGCATCATAGAGAGGGAGGAGCCGGATGTCTGACCAGTGGTCCGCGCTGGCGGAGACCGATTTCTCGCGGGCGCGCCTGCGGGAGATCCTGTATCGCATCGGAAGCTTCCTGGTGCCCGGGCAGCGCAGCATGCTGTCCCTGGACGAGGTGCGCGCCATCCTCAAGCCGCGGAGCGAGTCCTACCGGGGCGTGGTGCCGGTGCCCGTGGACCGCATCGTCGGTTCCGAGGGGCGCTACCGGGATTTCGCGCGCGGCTTCCTGCCCAGGCACGACTACCTGCGCCCGCGCTGGGTGCGCGTCGACCTGGCCCACTACAAGGACATCCCGCTGCCGCCCATACGGCTCTACGAGCTGGGAGGCGCGTACTTCGTGCGGGACGGGAACCACCGCGTCTCGGTGGCCAAGCTGCAAGGCGCGGAGACCATCGACGCCGAGGTGATCTCCCTGGGCTCGGAGCTCCGCATAGAACCGGACATGACGCTGGAGGACCTGCGCAGGACGGTGGTCGCGTACGAGAAGTCGCGCTTCTACACGGAGACCGGCTTCGGGGTGATCACCGGCGACTTCGAGCTGGACTTCAGCACGCCCGGACGCTACGACGAGATCCTCGAGCACATCCTGGTGCACAAGTACTATATCAACCAGGGCATCGGGGAGGAGATCGGCATGCCCGAGGCGATCGACTCGTGGTACCGGAACGTCTACAAGCCCATACTGGACACCATACGGGCGGAGCGGCTTGCCACCCGCTTCCCCGGCCGCACGGAGTGCGACCTGTACGAGTACATGGTCAAGCACTGGGGCGGGCTCAAGAAGGCCTACGGAGTCCAGCTGCCCGCCGCCGAGGCCGCGAGGGATTTCTCGCGGCGCTACGGCAAGGGCTTCTGGGAACGGGTCAGGGCGCTCTTCAGAACCTGAAGATGGCTCCCATGGAAACCAGGAGGGGCGACAGGTAGTTCCAGGTGCCCGGGACGGGCCCTTCGCCCAGGGGGAACGCGATGGCGGGGGACAGGAGCAGGTCCAGCTGCGAGTCCGGGGATCCCGGCGGGAGCGAGCTCCCGATCGCCAGGGCGGGCTTCCACTCGAAGAAGAGCGCGAACTTCCTGCTCGTCGACAGTTCCAGGGAAGCGTGGAAGCCCGCGGAGAAGGGCCTGGCCGGAGAAATGCCCGGGTCGTTCCCGCCCAGGTCCAGGCGGGTGGAGACGTAGCCGCCCAGGCCGAGCCTGAGGGCCGAGTCGTAGCCCCAGGGATACCAGAGCGCGCCGAGCTCGGGCGACACCAGCAGGGCGAGCGGCTCGTCGCCGGACATGGCTTGCGCCAGCAACGCGTTGAGCGCAGCGCCATGCTGGATGGCCAGTACCGCGGTCAGCCTGCCCGGGATGGCATCCCAGCCCGCAGCGGATGCCAGTATCGAGGGCAGGCCGAGCCCGGTCCGGATCGACCAGCGGGGGATGGCCTCCTGCATGACGGCGATCTCCAGGTCCTCCTGCCCGACCTCCGCGGCCAGGGCCGCGTCGAACCATCCGTCCAGCGATGCCGTGCCGACTATCGAGGTGCGCTGGGCCACGTCCGCAAGCACCGCCTTCCCGGAGTCCGGCACCGTGACCGGGTCCCTCCCGGCCAGGAAGAGCACCGTACCCGGAAGCGCCGCGATGGTGACGGTGACGCCCGATACGATCCGCCTGACCTCGGTCTGCTCGACCACGCGCCGCACCAGTTCCTCGCGCACGGTCTGGGCGACCATGGGCAGCCGCGCCTCGGTTTCCTTCCTGAGCGCCGGCAGGAGTTCGGCAAGCAGGGCGCCGTCGGATGCGGCCGATACCTTGAGGGTGAAGAGCGCGGTGGACGGTCCCGCCGCTCCCGTCACGCCGTCCAGCGACGCGCTCACCGTCCAGCCCTTTCCGGCTGGGGAGAAGGAGAGCGAGAGCAGGGCGTCGGCCAGGGACCGGTCCTCCACCACCGCGAACACCGAAGAATCCCCCAGGTAGGAGACGCAGAGCTGGCGTACGAAATAGGCGTCCGCGGGCGGAAGCCCGGCGGGCTCGGTCACGAAGAGCCGGCGCTCCACCTGCTCGTCGGCTCCCGCGCCGATGGCGCAGGCCAGGGCGAGGGCCAGCCCGATGGCTGCCTTGATACCGTTTCGAGCTCTGTTCATGGGGTGCTCCAGGTGTAGCGGAAGAGGAAGTGCCGGATCGGGCCGAACGAACTGGTGTTCCGCGCGTCCAGCAGGTAGATGCCGTCCGGAGTGGCCAGGGTACCTGAGGAGTTCGTGCTCAAGGTCTGCCGCAGGAACGAGCCGCCGCCGTCGAAGATGGCGTGGGTGTCCAGGAGCGAGAGCACGCCGCCCAGGCCCGGAGCGAAGGAATAGGGGTAGCTCTGGACGTACGCGGGCGAGTAGCCGGGGTAGGGCTTCACGGTTGCCGCTAGGCTCCGGGACTGGAGCGGGACGCTGCCGCTTCCTGCCCTCAGGTCGGCCACGCTCACCCACTCGTGGGTGAAGGCGATGCGCAGCGTGTCCCCCGACAACGCTGGCGGCGTCCCGCTGCTGCTGGTGCAGGTGGAGAAATAGCCGCCATCGGGGGCACTGCTGCCGTAGGCGCTGATGCCCGACATGCTCAGGGCGGGCGCGCTGGCGGTCGCCGTGGCGGTAATCGTGGTCTCGTCGGAATGATAGGCGATATAGCCGTTGCCGAGTTCATAGCAGGGGTACGGCCCGCTCGCCTGGTCCGGAACGGCCTTGTACAGGCCCGCAGGATGATCGTAGCGCAAGGCGGTTCCCGCTCCCAGGTCCACGATGATGGACAGCTTGTCCCAGATGTCGCCGGCGTTGAAGAGTATCACCGAGCCGTCGGTGCCCACGATCGAGGACCATGCGCCGCCGTCCTGGCTCGTGTAGCCGGACATCCCCGCGAGCGGGTAGCTCCTGACGGTTTCAAGGGTGACGGCGTCCAGTTCGCGCAGCTCGGTATCCATGATCAGGTACAGCGACCCGTCGGCCTGGGCCATGCCGATGGCGCGGGCACCGAGATCCACGGCCCCGGCCAGGCTGCCGTCCAGGCTCATGGAACCGTACACGTAGTCCACGTAGCTTCCCGGCCAGAAGGCCTCGCAGCCGTTGGCGAGGAGGGCAAGGACGAGCATTGCCGGCGCGAACCGGGCCGGGCGTTTGATCACAGTTTCCATAGGTACCCCGCAAACAGGAACACGGGAAAGGGCATGCCGATCGCGTCGCTGTACAGCGACAGGATCCCGTTGAAGCCAATGTTGAAACCCGCGATGGCGGCGCCGCCCTCCGTGGGCAGCTCGGCCTGGAGGCGCAGGTAGGGCGCGATGTCGGACATGCCTATGCTGCCGGCCAGGAAATGCTCGCCCTGGAGTCCGGTGAAGGCTCCCCACAGCGGGCGGGCGGATCCCGGGTCCCCGAAGAGCCAGCCGCAGCCGGCCTCCCACTTGATGTTCCAGACGCCGCCGTCCCAGTCGGCGGGATCCAGCGACGGCCAGGCTTTGGGCAGGTACGACCCGCCTATCCAGCCGTCCACGACGAACCTGCGAGGCGCGGCGGAGTCGGCGTACGGTTCCGGGAACCAGCGGAGCATGGATCCGGCTCCCGCGGGGAAGTGCGTGGTCGTCATGGGTCCCAGCTCGAAGGCGCTCTCCCTGAACGGCACGGGGACGCGGTACTCCTCGGTACCTTCGGTCACGACGAGGGTGTGCGGAGCCTTGTAGCGGCCGTCGGCCGTCACGTTGATGGTGACGGCGTTGCCTACCTTGAGGCTCGTCTCCAGCCGGCCGCCTTCCACCGTGCCCAGGAGCCGGTCTCCCGCGAACAGCTCGGCCCCTTCCAGGTCGCACAGGAGGGTCACCTCCGCCAGGGTGCCGGCCTCTACCGTCTCCTCCACGACCACGGTCCTGAACTCCACCATCTCGCGCCTGACGACCAGCTCGGCCTCCGTGAGCGGCTTCAGCTCCTGGCGCACGCGCTCGCCCACCGCGGTCGCGATCTCGTCTATCGTCTCGAAGACTTCGATGCCGCTCGAGCCGGACAGGGCGACGCCGACCGCGATGCGCTTGCCCAGCAGGTCGTACGCGCGCACGCCCACGACCATGCCGCCGCCGCTGACCCGGTAGAAGCCCACGATGGCGACGTCCGCGCCGGTCTCCAGCGCCAGGGCCATCAGCAGCTCGCCGTCAAGGAGGGCGGAGCCGACCGCAGCGCGGCGGGAGACGGCTTCGCGCATCGCCATCTCGTCCACCGTGGCGTAGCCGGCGCGGGACAGCTCTCCGGCTATCGACTCGGAGAAGAGCGTGGCGAACGACGAGCTGCGGCCGTCGGGGCTCGCGTTCAGGTCGACGAAATCGAACACGCAGACGACGCGGGCCGATTCCGGCGACGCCGCGGGTGCCGGTTCACCCGGCGCCTGCCCGAACGCCATGGCGCAGGGCAGGAGCAGCATCGGGATCAGGGTTTTCAAACTCATGTCCGGGATGGTAACGGATGCCGGGGGCGATGGCAACGCCGCGGGCGTGAAATGTCCGCGATCCCCCGGATTGCCGCCGACGCCTTGCGCCCGCCACGCCAAGGTGCTAGATTGCAGCGATGCCCGCACGAACCGACCCATTTGCCGACCTCTCCGAGCGCCTCGAGAAGTACCGCCGCGCCAATCCCGGACGCTCCGCGGTCGTGGACCTGTTCCGCGAATTCATGTGGGCCAACCGCGACTGCTTCTCGCGCAGCTGTGCGGCAGGCCACATCACCGGCTCGGCCTTCGTCGTGAATCCCGGCATGGACCGCCTCCTCATGGTGCACCATGCCGTGCTGGACAGGTGGCTGCAGCCCGGCGGCCACTGCGAACCGGGCGAGACCGCCCTGCAGGCGGCCGCCCGCGAGGCCCTGGAGGAGACCGGGATAGCCGGCAGTGTCCTGCTGGACGGCGAGCTGTTCGACCTGGATGTGCACGGCATCCCCGCGCGCGGAGAGGTGCCGGCCCACCTGCACTGGGACGCGCGCTACCTGTTCGCGGCCCCCGAGACGCCGCCCGTGGTCAGCGACGAGTCCCGCGAGACGGAGTGGGTGCCGTTCGACGAGGCGGCCGCGCGCAATCCGGAGGAGTCCATCCGCAGGCCCCTGGCCGCCCTCAGGGAGCTGGCGCGCAACCGGGCTTGAGCGCCGGACCCGACGCCGGCCCTCAGGCCTTCATCCTGGACAGCAGCGACACCAGGTACCTGCTGCGCATCTGCTCGCTCGCCATGGCCCGCTTCACCGGAGGCAATCTGAGCACGGCGCCCAGCACCGCGGCCATGGCCCGGTGGCTCGCGAAGGCCCGGTTGTCGAAGACCAGGTCCTGGAGCCTCCCGCGCTCGATGGCCATCAGCACGGCGCGGTGCACGGAATCCACCGGCGTGAACACGCGCGCCGGCCGCTGGGCCAGGGAGAGGCAGCCGGTCGGGCAGGCCCGCACGCAGACGCCGCAGCCCAGGCAGGCGTCCTCCAGCACCCGCGCCTTGCGGAGGCGGGGGCGCTTGGGATCCTCCGCCGACACCAGGGCCATGGCCTCCACCGGGCAGGCGTCCACGCACTTGCCGCAGCCCGTACAGGCCGACGCGTCCACCCGGGGCAGGAAGTTGGTGGTGTGCACCGGGTGCAGGATGCCGAAGCGGCGCTGGGCGATCAGGGCCTCGCAGCAGCATCCGCAGCAGTTGCAGATGAAGTTGACCCCGCCCTGGACGTTCTCCCCGAACTGCACCAGCCCGTGGGCGTAGGCTTTCTCCAGGAGGCCCATGCACTCGCCGACGCTTATGGCGCGCGCGTGGCCGTGCCTGGTCAGCGAATCCGCCGATCCGTTGAAGGTCATGCATATGTCCATGGGCGCGTCGCAGGCCCTGCCCAGGTGCTCCATCTTGTGCCTGCAGTAGCACATGCCCACGCCTATGTGCGTGGCGGTCTTGATCACGGAACTGGCGCGCTCGTAGTCCAGCACCTGCAGGGTCCCGTCCGACACGGCCGGGGGAAGGGCGGGCTCCTGCACGAAGACCCTGCCCAGCTGGGTGTCGCCCGCCGTGAACAGCGCCTTGATGAAGTCTTCCTCCACGTTGAGGTACTGGTAGAAGAGCTCGGCCAGCGCGCGCTGGTCCAGGTCCGGCCGCAGGCGCATCATGGAAAATTCGAAGAAGCCGGCCATGGGCGGGGGAAGGGTGTAGACGGTTCGTCCCTCCCGTTCGGAGTCCAGGAGCAGGGCGCGGTCCGCCAGGCCGTCCAGGATCTTTCCGGCCTCGGCGGGCTCCATCTTCCATGCACGCGCGGCGACTTCCGCGTCGAAGGACTTGATGGGCAACAGGGAGACCAGTCCGGCTTCCTTCTCGCTGAAGAGCATGCGCAGGATGGCCAGGAGCAGCTCCGAGGGCGGCGCCCCCTGCGGAAAGCGGTTGAGCCGCTCGGTCAGGAGATCGTAACTGGTCTTGAGCGTTCGATGCGCCATGGAAGCCTCCCGTGCCGTGAGAACCGGATCAGCAGGGACGAGTATACCCCCGAAGACGGGATCGCGCACCGGCGCGCTTGCTCCGGTGCGGCGGGGCGCGGCCGGATCAGTCCCGTGCCGTCGGCGACCTTCCAGCCGTCCTTCCAGGCCGCCGTGGCGTGACCGTTTACCCCGCGCAGGGCCCGGTTGGCCAGGTTGAGGGCGAAGTCATGCAAACACCAGGTCGATGAGCTGCCGCATCCCCGCCACGAAGCCGAGCCCGGACAGGGCGGGTTCCCCCTCGAACAGCCCGCAGAGGGTGGCGTAGAACCAGCGCTGGTCCTCCTTGCCCGCGTTGAAGCGCGACCACAGCCTGTCGCCCATCCGGTCGTGGTCGATGCGCATGGAATGCAGGTTGTGGTACTTGTCCGCGG
>JAKLIU010000210.1 GCA_022709445.1 Spirochaetota bacterium
TTTCGCGTCGTTGTCGCTCATGGCTGCCTCAGGCCGCCCCGCCGGCTGGACCGGCCATCACAGCCTCGTAGGTCTTCTCGTCGATGGGGAAGAAGTGCGTGAACAGGGCCGCCGCCAGGAGGGCCGCCGCCGGAATGGGCCCTACCAGCAGCCGTATGGCCAGGAGGGCGCCGGGTCCCTGGCTGACGTCCGGCGCGTAGTGGGCGATGGCGAGGGCGAAGCCCATGAGCGCCGTGGCGGCGGACTGCCCCAGCTTGGACATGAAGGTCCAGATGCCGTAGTACGCGCCCTCGTTGCGCTTGCCCGTGCGCCTGGCCTCCAGCTCGATCGCGTCCGGCACCATGGCGAAGGGCGGCACGTAGCCGAAGCCGATTCCCACCCCCGCCAGCGCCATCATGGACAGGGTGAAGACCGGCCCCAGCACGTGTCCCAGGAAGAAGATGGCCATGCAGGCGACGATGAGCACCGCGAAGCATATCTGGTAGGTCTTCTTCTTGCCGATGCGCTTGGAGACCGCCACGCTGACGGGTATGCAGGCCATCGCTATCACCAGGAGTATCACCATCGCCGGCGTGGTCAGCGATTCCTTGTCGTACATGTACTTCATGTAGTACACGAGTATCCCCGACAGGAAGTTGATGCCCATGAGGTTGAAGGCGTACGCGAAGAGGATGAACAGGTAGGGCTTGTTGCTGAACACCGCCCCGTAGGTCTTGAAGAAGCCCTGGGGCCTGTCCCCGTCGTGCGGCCGCTCCCTGACCGTGAAGCCCGTGACCAGGGCGGTGACGGCCATCACCGCGCCGAATACCAGGCCCACCATGGAGAAGCCCGCCTTGCGGTCGGGGAACAGGCCGACGATGGGCAGCACCACGGCCGCGCCGAGTATGGTCCCGACCACCGCGAAGCTGAAGCGGTAGCCGTTGAGGCTGGTCCGCTCGTTGTAGTCGGCGGTCAGTTCGGGCGTGAGCGAACTGTACGGTATGTTCACGACGGTGTAGGCCGTGTTGAGCAGGCACAGCGTGGCGATGGCCCAGGCCGTCAGGAGGGCCGGGCTTCCGCCGGCCGGCGGTGCCGTGAAGAACAGCCACATGGCCAGGAGGAGGGGCACCGCCCCGTAGATCAGGTATGGCCTGCGGCGACCCAGCCGGCTGCGGGTCCGGTCCGACAGGTAGCCCATGATGGGGTCGGTGACCGCGTCCCAGAACTTGCCCACCATGACCGCCATCCCGGCGAGCGCCGCCGGGAGGCCGACCGTGTCGGTCAGGTAGTTCATGGACCAGAAGCCCATGGCCGTGAAGAACAGGTTGCCTCCGAGGTCCGCGACCCCGAAGCCCATCTTGGTGCGCACCGACAGCTTGCCGTCCGCGCGGGTCTCATTCGTGTTCACGAAGGCTCTCCTCTATGCAGCGTCGATAGGCCGAATCCAGGTCGGCCGTCAGGGCGGCGACGGCGGCGCGCCGGTCGGTGCCGCTCTCCCGCGACGCCGCGTCCGCGTCGATGGGATCGGCCACGATCACCAGGGCGCGCCTGGGCCGTACCGTCAGGCGCCCGGAAATGGCCCCGCCGGAGAGCCGGTTCCCCAGGTCCCACAGGTTCTGCGCGTACTCCACCAGCGCGTGCAGAGGCGCGCCGACCAGCTCGCCGTCGGGTGCGCCGGAGGCGAAGTACCAGGCGAAGTCCACGAACTCCATGTGGCGCATCGCGTACCAGGCCTCGCCCGCCTTCCGGTCGGCCAGTGCGCGTGCCAGGGGCGGGCCGCCGGCCTTTCCCGCACCGGGGACGAAGATACGGTCCCAGCCAGCCTGCCGGATGCGGTACACCCGCTCGATGGGGTCGCCGCGGCCCGCAGGCAAGCCCAGTATGCGCTCGCCGGCTTCCAGCGCCTTCCCGATCAGCGCTTCCAGCCTGGTTCCGGCCTCCGGGAGCCGCCCCTCGGGACGAACCTCCGCAGGGAGGGCCATCCCGTAATGCCGCTCGGCCAGGTCCAGCATGGCGTCCCGCGCGGACAGGAGTCGCTCCGCGATGGGCTGCCCGCCCCTGCCGGCGCCCAGGCCGGCCAGGCGTTCGATGCGGCGGACCAGCCTGAGCAGCGACGGCCTCGACTCGGGACCGTGGCGGTGATGGACGGAGATGGGCAGGATGCGCACCGGCACGCCCCGGCCCCGCGCGGCGAGCGAGGCCGCAGCGCCCAAAGCCAGCCTGGCCGCGCCCTGCTCCAGCCTGGGCACCCGGTCGCTGGCGTAGCTGACCTGGCCCTCGGGCGCCAGGGCCAGGGGCAGGGGGCCGTCCTCCAGGGCGGCCCTGATGCGAGCCATGCCCGCGGAATCCATCTTGCTGTGGTGCACCGGGAGCGCTCCCATGCGCGGCAGCAGCCAGCGGACCAGCGGGCCGCTCCAGCGCGGGACCTCGTAGCCGTGCACGAAGATCGCCCAGGGCCGGGCGGGCAGGCGGACGCCCAGCCTGCGCGCCTCGCGGGGCACGCCGCGCAGGAAGAGCCAGGACATGAGCTGGGCCTCGTCGCCGTAGGGATGCCTGAAGGCCAGCACGCAACGGGCCGCGCCGGACAGCGACTCGTCGAAGGCGCGCACCAGGCGCTCCGCGCCGAGCACCCGCACCGAGCGGTACCCCAGGCCCAGCCGCAGGTAGGCCCCGGACAGGGCGCGCGCCAGGGCCAGGACCGCGGGGCGCACCCGGGGCCCGGCCAGGCGAACGTCGGGAAGTGCTGTGGTGACCGGAGTGGCGAAGGGTCGTCCCATGAGGAATGGAGCATACTCCGTCGCGGTCGCGGTCGCAAGCGCGAGTTCGCTTGATCTCCCCTCCCGGATTCCGTACTTTCCATCAAGGGCGCGGCGCGCCGGAAGAGTGCGCGATCCGCATGCCCGCCGACTGCAGGAGGAAATCATGGCTACCATAACGCTCAAGGGAAATCCGGTTCACACCATCGGCGACCTGCCCGGGGTCGGCACCAAGGCTCCGGAATTCAGGCTGACCAGGTCGGACCTGACCGACGCCGGACTCCCGGACTTCAAGGGCAAGGTGCGCATCCTGAACATCGTGCCCAGCCTGGACACGGGTACCTGCGCGGCCAGCGCGCGCGCCTTCAACAAGAAGATACAGGGAATGGGCGGAGCCGTGGTCCTGACCGTCAGCCGGGACCTGCCGTTCGCCCAGAAACGCTTCTGCGAGGCGGAGGGGCTGGACGCCGTGATCCCCCTTTCCGAGCTGCGCGACCGCAACTTCGGGGACGCCTACGGCGCGACCATCCTGGACGGGCCCCTGGCCGGGCTCCTCTCCCGGGCCGTGGTGGTGGTGGACCAGGCCGGCATGGTGGTGCACGCCCAGCAGGTGCCGGAAATTGCCCAGGAGCCCGACTACGAGGCCGCGCTGGATGCGGCCCGGAAGGCCCTGTCGTCGGGGTATTGAGGCTGGCTGAGCCGGGCTGTACACGGCGGCCGAGTTTCGGTACTTTATACCCCGTGGGGGTATGCTGGATGACAGGCTGCCTCCCGGAGGAGCCGTACATGAAGTCAATCGTCACCATCGAGGGCATGTCCTGCGGACACTGCGCCATGCGCGTGAAGAAAACCCTGGAGGAAACGTCGGGAGTGCGTTCAGCCACCGTGGACGCGGTCACGGGCAAGGCCGAGGTCGAGGGCGACGCCCTGGACGCCAACATGCTGCGGAGAGCGGTGGAGAAGGCCGGCTACAAGGCGGTCGCCATCCTGCCCTGAAGCGGCGGTCGGGCATGAAACAGGGGGCCGGCGGCCCCCTGTTTCATTTAAGCTCCGACAGCTTGATGGGCCGGGGCTCCGTGCTGGCCCCTTCCACCTTGTGGAGCTCCTCGAGGAGCTCCCGGCCGCGCTTGGTGAGCTTCTGGGGAACCTGGATCATCAGCTTGATGTACATGTCGCCGCGGCGGGCGCTGCCGTTGGCCCCGGGCACGCCCTCTTCCCGGAGGCGCAGCATCTTGCCGTGCTGCGTGCCGGCCGGCACCGCCACCTTCACCTTCTTGCCGTCGATTGTGGGTACGGTGATGTCGCCGCCCAGGGCGG
>JAKLIU010000211.1 GCA_022709445.1 Spirochaetota bacterium
CCCCGCTTGACGCGCTGACTGCGCCGATGGCAGCCGCTCCCAGGGCGATGCCGATGCTGGTGAACATGTTGGCAAGGCCTTGGGCTACCGTGCGCTCCTGTTCGGAGGTTTCCGCCAGTACCACGTACCTGATGGGCGCGCCCAGGAGGGCGGACATTCCGACGCCCACCAGCATCGAGGCGCCAACCATGGGCCAGAGCGTGGACCAGGTGAGGAAGATGCCCAGGAAGCCGAGGGCGAGCACGGCCGAGCCCGTGAGCATGACCGGCCCCGGGCCGACCTTGTCCACCAGCCTGCCGGAAATGGGCGAGAAGACGGACATGGCAAGAACCAGGGGCAGGAGCAGGTAGGACGACTCGGCCGGGCTCAAGCCGCCAGCGCCATGCGCCGCCAGGGCAAGCGTCGGGATGAAGGCCATGCTTGATTCGGCGATGCCGGTCGCGAGAGCTATGCCGTAGACCAGTTTGAGCCGCTTGCCGGCGAAGAGCGAAGCAGGCAGCAGGGGCGAACGGGAGCGGCGCTCGTGGAGTATCGTGGCGGCGAGGAAAACGGCGGCCGCTGACAGGTACCAGGGGACGTTCCCCGCGATGAAGGCCGACAGTCCTCGGGAGAAATCCAGGGCATTGACGGACAACGAGAAACTGACCAGGAACGCCGACAGGAGCAGGATGCCCGGCAGGTCGAGCGCTCGGGTCTCCGACGGAGCCGTCGCTGGCAGGATACGCATCGCGAGGACAATGAGCAGGATGGAGATGGGCACGTTGATCAGGAAGAGCCACTGCCAGCCGAACGGGATCAGCACGGCGCCAAGGATGGGTCCGACCACGAAGGCCGCCCCGAACATGGCCCCCAGGGCTCCGAGCGCCGAGCCGCGCTTCTCGGGGGCTACCGTGTCGCCTATCGCGGAGGCCGCGACCGGGAAGATGCCGCCGCCGCCGAAGCCCTGCACCGCGCGCCCGGCCAGCAACAGCGGCCATGAGTTGATGAAGCCGGAAGCGACCACCACCAGGGATCCCAGTCCGAACAGCCCGATGTCCAGGGCGAAGACCGAGCGGCGGCCGAAGGTGTCGGCCAGCTTGGACATGATGGGCGTTCCGATCAGGCTGAACAGAACGTAGATGGAGATGATCCAGCTGAGGGCTCGTTCGTCGATGCCGAAGCCCGCCTGGATGGAGCGCAGGGCCGGCGAGAGTATCGCGATGTCCAGGGCGCCCATGAGTACGCCCGCTATCAGGATGGCGAGCACGGGGCCGGTTCGTTTCTTGTCCATGTTGTCTCCTTGCCTGCTACCGACCGGTCGGTCGGTACTTGGTGCTGCTGAATATACGGATTGACCGATAGTTAGTCAAGACGGCAATCGCGGGTATGCAGCGTTTCGTGTCCGAACAGTCAGCCCCGCTTGGCGAGGGCCAGTCCGCCCTCCGAGGTTTCCTTGTAGATGCGCGGCAGGTCGTTCCCGGTCCGGTTCATGGTTTCCACGATGGTGTCGAAGCTGATCCGGTGCCTGCCGTCGGACAGGAGGGCGTAGGTATTGGCGTCCAAGGCGCGCGAGGCGGCGAAGGCGTTGCGCTCTATGCAGGGAATCTGCACCAGGCCGCCGATGGGGTCGCAGGTCAGGCCCAGGTGGTGCTCCAGCCCCATCTCGGCGGCATACTCGATCTGGGCGGGCGTCCCGCCGAAGAGCTGGGCAGCCGCGGCCGCGGCCATCGAGCAGGCGGTGCCGATCTCGCCCTGGCAGCCGACCTGCGCGCCCGATATCGAGGCGTTTGCCTTGACCAGCCCGCCCACGATGCCCGCCGTGGCCAGGGCCTTGAGGATCTTGCCGTCCGAGAAACCGTAGTTCACCGACATGCCGTACAGCACGGCGGGCACCACGCCGCAGGAACCGCAGGTGGGCGCGGTGACGATGCGCCCGCCCGCGGCGTTTTCCTCAGCCACGGCCAGCGCGTACGCGAACAGCATGGAGCGCCGCTTGAGCGAGCCCCTGAACCCGTTTGCCCGCACGAAGTACGAGGATGCCTTGCGCGGCAGCCTGAGCCCGCCGGGCAGGACTCCTTCGGCCTCGATCCCGCGCTCGACGGCTTCCTTCATCGCCGTCCATACCTGTGCCAGGTAGGGCCACAGCTCCGGCCCTTCACGCTCCTCGGCGTATTCCCAGAAGGTCTGTCCGGATTCCTCCAGCCTGGCCAGGATGGCCGACATGGTTGCCAGCTCGTAGACGGATTCTGGCTGGCGTTTCCCGTCGTCATCCGCCCATACGACTTTGCCGCCGCCGGTGCTGTAGGCCGTGGCTTCCGCGATGACGGCGCCGGAACCGTCCAGCGCTTCCAGGGAGAGAGCGTTGGGGTGCAGGGGCTTGAGGGTGTCCGCTTTCCAGATCACCCGCACGGGCCGTGGCGCGAACGCGTCCTCCACGGCCTTGTCCGTCAGGTGGCCTTTGCCGGTAGCCGCCAGGCTACCGAACAGGGTTACCCTGAAGCCTGCGGCCTCGGCGTGCGCAGCCAGGAAGGCCTCGGCGGCCTTCCTCGGGCCCATGGTGTGGCTCGAGGAAGGGCCGTATCCAATAGTATACAGGTGCCTGATGGACTCCATGCGCCCCGCCCGCCCTACTTCATCGCCTTGAGCAGGGCCTTGGCCTTGTCGGTCTTCTCCCAGCTGAACCCCTCGCGGCCGAAGTGGCCGTAGGCCGCGGTCTTGCGGTAGATGGGCGCCTTGAGCTTGAGCGTGCTGATGATGCCCGCCGGCGACAGGTCGAAGGTCTTGTTGATCGCGTCGATGATCAGGTGCTCGGGGACGGAGCCCGTCTCGAAGGTGTCCACCATGACCGAGACCGGGAAGGGCACGCCGATGGCGTAGGCCAGCTGGACCTCGCAGCGCTCGGCGAGGCCGGCCGCCACCACGTTCTTGGCAACGTAGCGCGCCATGTAGGCGGCCGAGCGGTCCACCTTGGACGGATCCTTGCCGGAGAAGGCCCCGCCGCCGTGCCGGCCCATGCCGCCGTAGGTGTCCACGATGATCTTGCGGCCGGTGAGCCCGGTGTCGCCCATGGGACCGCCCACCACGAAACGGCCGGTGGGATTGACGTAGTACTTGGTCTCTGCGTCCAGGAGCCCGGTCGGCCCCAGCACCGGCTTGATGATCCGCTCGATCACCGTGTCGCGGATCTCCGCGTACGGCACGTCGGGGTCGTGCTGGTGGGACACGACGATGGCGTCGGCGCGCACCGGCCTGTGGCCGTCGTACTCCAGCGTCACCTGGCTCTTGGCGTCCGGCCTGAGCCACTTGATCTGCCTGGACTTGCGCAGCTCCGTGGCCAGGAGCAGGAGCTTGTGGGCGAACATGATGGGCGCGGGCATGAGCTCCGCCGTCTCGTTGCAGGCGAAGCCGAACATCATGCCCTGGTCGCCGGCTCCCTGCTTGCCCTTGTACTCCTTGAGCCCCTTGCCGGCCACGCCCTGGTTTATGTCCTGGGACTGGGCGTGGATGGTGTTCAGGATGGCCATGGACTCGTAGTCGATGCCGTAGTCCGGATCCGTGTAGCCGATCTCCTTCACGACATCGCGGGCCAGGGTCTGGATGTCCACATAGGTGTCCGTGGTGATCTCGCCGCCGATGAGGACCATGCCGGTGGTGGCGAAGGTCTCGCAGGCCACGTGGCTCTCCCTGTCGTCCTTGAGGCAGGCGTCCAGCACCGCGTCCGAGATCTGGTCGCAGAGCTTGTCGGGATGCCCTTCGCCCACGGACTCCGAGGTGAACAGGTACTTCTTGTCTTTCATGTCTCCGCTCTCTTTCTTTCAGTAACGGTAGGAATCCGGTTTGTAGGGGCCGTCCGGGTCGATGGCCAGGTAGTCCGACTGCCTGGCGCTCAGCCTGGTCAGCCCGAGGCCGAGCCCCTCGCCCGGCTGCTTGGTCGTGAAAAAGGGTTCGAACAGGTGGGCCAGCGCACTCGGCGAGAAGCCGCTGCCGGTGTCGGAGACGGACAGGGCGAGCCGATCTTCGCCGGCGGCGGCGACGG
>JAKLIU010000212.1 GCA_022709445.1 Spirochaetota bacterium
GGTCTATGCGGGCATAGGCCTGGCGGTGGGCGGCGCAGGACACGGCGATGGCCACCGGGAAGCTGGCGGCGTGCCGGTGAAGCCGGACAGCGCGTGCGTCCCAGGCCATGAACGAGCCCCCGAACTGGGCTCCCCAGCCCGAGGCGGCCGCCGCTTCCATCACCAGGGCCTCGGTGGCAGGATCCCGCCAGGCCCCCTCCCGGCCGCCCGGGCCGGGTGCGCCGTCGGGCAGCGGGGGCAGGGCGTCCAGGGCTCCGGCGCCGGCCAGCCGGGCGGCCATCACGCATTCCTCGGGGCTCTGCCCGCCCAGGGCCAGGGCGATGCGGTAGGGCGGACAGGCCGACACGCCCAGGGCGGCGACCGCGTCGCGCACGAAGGCGGCCAGGCGCGCCGGCTCCAGGATGCGCTTGGTTTCCTGGAACAGGGCCGTCTTGTTGGCCGAACCGCCCCCCTTGGCCATGAAGAACAGGTGCCAGGCGTCGCCGGAGGAGGAGAATATCTCGGAACACAGGGGCGAGTTGTCCCCGGTGTCCGTTTCCCGCGACCGCCCGGGCGCCAGCTGGCTGTTCCTCAGCCGTCCGGCGGCCCAGGCCTCGCGAGCCCCGGCGGCCAGCGCTTCCTCGGCGTCCATCCCCGGCCCGCCGTCCCCGACCAGCGCGCGCTGGCCCTTCCAGACCCAGACGGAGGCGGTTCCCGTGTCCTGGCAGAGCGGGAACTCCCCTCCGGCCGCCACCCGGGCGTTCTCCAGGAGGGAGCCGGCCACGAACCGGTCGTTGGGCGAGGCCGATGGATCGGTCCGCGCCGCTGCCAGCGTGCGGAGGAAGCCCGGCCGCAGCCTGAACGCCAGGCGCGTGAAGGCCTCGCGGGAGAGGGCGGCGACGGTGGACGGGGGAACGGACAGGAAGGAAGCGCCGCCTGCTTCGATGCGTGACGGGGCGGGCAGGTCCAGCCGGTCGAAGTCGACGGGCAGCCCGCCGTCCAGGGCGTCGGCCACCGAGCGGCCGCAGGCGCGGATGAAGGCGCCCATGGCTCAGAACGCCCGCCGTCTCAGGGCGATCGCGTCCTCCGGGCAGACCTCGTGGCAGCAGTAGCAGCGTATGCACTTGGCGTAGTCGATGGCCGGGGCTTTCCTGCCATCGCGGAAGGCCAGGGCGTCGGCCGGGCAGATCTTGACGCAGGCGGCGCAGTGGACGCAGTCCCGCTCGGAGAAGAAGGGGCGGCTGACCATGAGGTCCTTGAACCCGCGGTACATCCACGCGGGCATGCGCGAGCGGAAGAAGTCGTTCTCGTTGAGGATGCGCACCCGCTGGAAGCGGTGCACGGTCCGGGCCGCCGGGTCCTCCCCGGCCGCCGTGACGGCGTCCGGACGGAAGCCGTAGCGGGCGTCGCGCGCCGCCAGTCCCAGGTAGGGTATGTCCTGAGGCGCGTAGCCGGCCAGCGCGGCCGCGACCCAGTCCAGGGACCAGGCGTCGGCGGACGCGAGTACCAGGCCGATGTCCACGGGCCGGCCGTTGTTCGGACCCGGGCCCTCCATGCCCACCACCGCGTCCATGATGGAGAATCCCGGCTTGAGGGCCAGGGCCAGGTCGCAGATCATGGCGGAGAACTCGGCCCGGCCGGGGAAGCGCATGTGGAAGGCGCTCTTCTGCACGCCCGGAATGACGCCGAACAGGTTCTTGACCGCGCCGGTGAAGTACAGGAGGTTGTGCGTCTTGAGCTTGGGCAGGCTGACGACCAGGTCCGCCTCGGCGACCGCCCTGGCCACGTTGAAGCGACGGACCATGAGCCCGCCGGGGTTTTCCAGGGTGACCGCGTCGGTGAAGTCGGCCCATTCGGCCCCTTCCTCCTTCGCCGCGTCCAGCACCCCGGACCGGGCGCCCGCCAGCGTTGACGGCTGCCAGCCCGGGGAGTCGCCCACCAGGACGCGCGCCGCCCCGGCCGCCCGGACCGCGCGGATGGCCGAGCGCACCAGGGCGGGGTGGGTGGTGACGGCCAGCTCGGGCGCCGCGGCGCGCAGCAGGTTTGGCTTGAGGAGCACGGTGGCGCCGGACATGGCCGGCAGCCCGGCCAGGCCGCAGGCCTCGGTCACCGCCGCGTCCACCGCGTCCTGGGAGTAGCTCCGGCAATCCGCCAGGGCGACCGTCGTGCCTTCGTCGCGCATCAGAGGCCTCCCCAGAGCGACAGGCCGGCGCGCCAGCGGACCGGCGCCGCGGCGCCCGGCTCCCAGTCCATCGAGCCGAAGAACCGGAAGGCCAGCGGCAGCCGGCCGGGCATGAACATGAACTCCGCCCCGGCGCCCAGGGGCCAGTCCACGGCGAGCGGACCGTCCAGTGGGGCGGTCGTGGCCTGCCCCGACAGGGAGACGCGCCATGAATAGCCGGCCAGGTTGAGCGCCAGGCCCAGGCCGGCGCGGGCGGAGAACCCTTCCTCCCATCGCGCGGAGGCGGAGGGCGAGAGCGACAGGTTCGTGAAGCGGTCGCCCAGGGATACGGGCAGGGACAGCCTGACCCAGGACGGATTGCCCGCGGAGGAGGAGGAGAGCCGGCCGTCCAGGGCGGCGGCCAGGGGGAAGCCAGCGGGCAGGGACAGCCTGGCGGCCAGCCAGGCGGCGGTCGAGCTGGCGTCGGGTCCGGCCTCCACGCCCAGGCCCAGGTCCAGGAGGCGCTCGAAGGACAGCGAGAATTCGGCGAACGCCCCTCCCGTCGGGTTGGCCGGCGGCGAGCCCCCGAAGAAGGCCCCCACGGACATGCCGGCGGCGTCGGCGGGCGGGCTGAAGGCGTCCGGGGCGTGCATGGCTCCCGGGGTGCCGGCCCAGGATCCCCGGGGCGTGAAGATCATGGATGAATCGATGTCGATGGCGGTTTCCATCACCGTGGCTTCGCCCGAGGAGATGACTCCGGGCCCTGGCAGGGCCGTGACGACGACGCGGTACCTGCCGTCCGGGAGGGGCAGCCCGGAGCCGTCCCTTCCGTCCCAGTCGAAGCCCTGGTCCCAGTCGGTGAAGGGGCCGTCCTCGCGGGCCAGCACCACCCGGCCGTCGGGAGCCTCGATGACGGTGGAGGCGGTCCCAGGCGCGGTGACCCTCCAGCCCATGGCGACCGTTCCACGCGGACCGGCGTTCCTGGGGTTGAACCTGTCCCAGCGGGTCGCCAGGCCGGCGGCCTGGAAGGGCGCTTGCTCGAGCGTCACGGACATGGCTACCGTGGCCCGGTCGGGGATCATCACGGTGTAGCTCCGCTCCAGGTAGCCGAACGCCTTGACCGTCACGGTCCGCTCGCCCATGGGCAGGGCCAGGACGCCCTGCGCGTACTCCGTGCCGTCCACCACCACCACCGCCCCCGGCTGGTCCACCAGGATCGAGAGCCAGCCCGTGCGCATCTCCATGACGGCCGTGACGGTGGTCACCGTGTCCGGCGCCAGCGAGAGGCTGATTTCCTGGTCGTAGTAGCCGTCCTTGCGCAGGATGAGGGCGTGTGCGCCCGGCGGCAGGCCTGCGATCCTGGCGGGGGACTCACCCTTGAGCGAGTAGTCCAGGTAGACCAGGACGGACTTGACGTCGGTCTTGACCGCCAGCGTGCATTTGCCGCCCTGGGGCTGGTTTTCTATCTTCACCGAGGGCAGCGCGGGCGTGGCCCAGGCCAGGCCGGAGGCCAGCGCGAGGGCCGTGAACAGGAGGGAGGTTCGCTTCATGGCCACACTCTACCCCAAGCCGGCCGGAACCGTCGAGCGGCCAGGCGCGCCGCTAGAGGACGGCGGAAATGCCGAAGTACTGCAGCACCGATGCGGCCAGGGCAAAGGCCTGCCATACGGCGTTCGCGTAGGGGAAGCCCGTCTTGCCCCTGAAGAGCAGGCCGAACAGGTAGAGCGCCCCGCCGGCGAACATCCACATGAACACTTCCTCCCCCAGGGCGGCCCTGATCGGCGCCAGGGAGGGGAAGACCAGGAAGAAGAGGATGTAGCCCACCGGGATGACCCTGGGCCGCAGCCTGCCCAGGAAGGCCAGGTACAGGGGG
>JAKLIU010000213.1 GCA_022709445.1 Spirochaetota bacterium
CGCTGCTGGGCGGTCAATTCCGGGAGGGGGTAATCAGGCATCTGGGGCCTCGGGCTGGCAAGCCTGCCGGGTCGCGGCGAGCAGGCGGTCCGCGTAGGCGGTGATCTTGAGCACCCACTGGCGGAGCTTCTTGCGGGTCACCTTGGCGTGGCAGCGCTCGCACTCGCCATCTATAACTTCCTCGTTGGCCAGGCCGGTCTTGCAGGAGGGGCACCAGTTGATCGGCTTGTCCGACTCGTAGGCCAGGCCGCGCTTGTACAGCTGGAGGAAGATCCACTGGGTCCACTTGTAGTACTCGACGTCCGTGGTGGCCAGCTCCCGGTCCCAGTCGTAGAGGAAGCCCATGGCCTTCATCTGCTCGCGGTAGCGGTCCACGTTCTGCCTGGTGGTCACCGATGGGTGGGTGCCCATCTTGATGGCGAAGTTCTCCGCGGGCAGGCCGAAGGCGTCGAAGCCCATCGGGTGCAGGACGTTGAAGCCGTTCATGCGCAGGTAGCGGCTGTAGATGTCCGTGATGGTGTAGTTCTCCACGTGGCCGGCGTGCAGGCCGGAACCCGAGGGGAAGGGGAACATGTCCAGCACGTAGGCCCGCTTGTCCTTGGGGAACGACGGGTCCTCCGTCACGCGGTACGCCTTGTCGGCCTCCCAGCGGGCCTGCCACTTCTGCTCGATCTCTGTGAACGGGTACTTGGCCATGATTCGCTCCGGTCTTCGTGTGGGCGGCGCCCGTCGGGCCCTGCCGTGGCGGGAATAGTACAATAGTAGAATCCGGGACTGCAAGTGCGCCGCTTGCACCCAAGCACCGCTTGTACCCAGGCGCCGCGTGCACGGGTGCGGGCGCGCCCCTTGCCCCCGGGTCCCGCATGCGCGAGATTTGAAGCCGGGCGCCGTCGCGCGCACCGATCGGGGGAAAGCATGGCAATCCGCGAGGCCGCGCTCGTCATTTACGGGAAGACCGCCTACGACGGGGCCGGCGTGAGGCTCCGCAGGGTGTTCTCGCGCGACGAGGCGGGCCGCTTCGACCCGTTCCTCCTGCTGGACGCCTTCGGCTCCGACGACCCGCAGGACTACCTGCCCGGCTTTCCCATGCACCCGCACCGCGGCATCGAGACGGTCACCTGGCTCCTGGAAGGCTCGGTCCGCCACGGCGACTCCCTGGGCAACGGCGGGGTCATAGGCCCCGGGGACCTGCAGTGGATGAGCGCCGGCTCGGGCATCATCCACGAGGAGATGCCCCAGCGCTCGCCGCACGGGGTGCACGGGCTGCAGCTCTGGGTGAACCTGCCGGCACGGGAGAAGATGCGCAGGCCGGCCTACCGCGGAGTCACCGCGGGCGAGGTGCCCGCCGTGCCCGCCGGCTCGGGGACGGTGCGCGTGCTGGCCGGGGAATGGGGCGGCGCGCGCGGGCCCGTCGTCGGCGTGTCCGGGGGTCCGGTCTACCTGGACGTGGAGCTGAAACCCGGCGGGGAGCTGACCCTGCCGGCCCCGGCGGACCGTACCGCCTTCTGCTACCTGGTTTCCGGCGCCCTGGAGCCGGAGTCCGGCAAGCCCTGGGCGGAGGGTTCCTGCGTGCTCCTGGAAAACGGGGACGAGGCGGCCTTCAGGGCCGGGCCGGCGGGAGCCCGTTTCGCGTTCGTGCACGCCCCGCCGCTCCGGGAACCCATCGCCTGGGGCGGCCCCATCGTCATGAACACCCGTGAAGAGCTGGAGACGGCCTTCAGGGAACTGGACGAGGGAACCTTCCTGAGGGAGTCCTGAGACTGCGGGCCGGGCGAGCGGCAATACGTTTTACTTGGACTTGTCTTCCAGCAGGCGGTTGACGAACTGCAGGTCCTTCTCCACCAGCCTGAGCCTGGAGTCGCGGTCCGCCAGCTGTTCCTCGAGGGCGGCCACGCGGGCGGACAGTTCCCTGACCGCCGAGTCCGGAGCGCCGGAAGCGCGCTTGACCAGCTTGGCCCGATAATCGAAATAGACGGGAATGAAGGTCAGCAGTATCAAGCCGCCGACGATGACGAGCGTTATGCCCATGATGCCTCCATGAGTACGCGAAGCTGTCGCGGCCCGGTGCCGGCGCCGCGCACCGGAGTATAGCAGGCCGGCGGCAAAGGCGAAAGCGCTTTCCCCGGCGGCTTTGGCGCCGTGGCGGGCCTTGCGCGCGTGCGGGCTCCGGCCGTACAGTGGCCGCATGGGATACGCGGAATACGACATACGGCTCTCCGTGCGCGAGGACGACGCCGCGCTCCGCCGGGCCGTGGCCAAGGCGGGCAATTTGGGCGAGTTCAGCATGCGCATCGTGCGCAAGAGCCTGGACGCCAGGCGCAAGGGCGACGTCCGCTGGCAGTACCGGGTAGGCGTGCTGTCCCCGGAGCTGGCCGGAGGAGAGGACCCCTTCCTCCCGCCTCCCGAACCGGAATTCCGGCGTCGCGAAGAACGCGCGGTGGTGGTGGGCTCCGGCCCGGCGGGCATCTTCGCCGCGGACTGGCTATCGCGCGCGGGCTTCAAGGTGACCGTCCTGGAGCGCGGCTCGCGGGTGGACGCCAGGCGCGCCGCCATCGAGGCCTTCGAGGCGGGCGGCCCCTTCCCGGCGGCCGACAACTACGCCTTCGGCGAGGGCGGCGCCGGCACCTTCTCCGACGGCAAGCTCAGCTCCCGCACCAAGGGCATCAGCCGGGAACGGGACTGCATCTTCGCCCGCTTCGTCGAGGCCGGAGCGCCGGAGGAGATCCGGTACATGACCCACCCGCACCTGGGCAGCGACAATCTGTTCGGCATGACCGGTGCCATGCGCGCCGCCCTGGAGGCCCGCGGGGTCACGTTCCTGTTCAACTCGCCGGTCACCGGACTGGCTTCCCGGGATGGCAGGGTCACGGGCGTGGAGACACCCGCCGGGGTCCTGGAGGCCGAGCGCTTCCTGTTCGCCTGCGGGCACTCGGCCACCGAGACCTGGCGCATGCTGATGCGCGCGGGCGTCGCCTTCAGGCCCAAGAACTTCGCGCTGGGTTTCCGCGCGGAGCACCTGCAGGAGACCGTCAACCTGGCCCAGTGGGGAGCGGCCTCCCTGCCCGGGGTCAAGGCCGCGGAATACCGGCTGACGCACCAGGCCGCGGACGGCACGGGCGTGTATTCGTTCTGCATGTGCCCGGGCGGCACCGTGGTCCCGGCCATGGCCTACCCCGGAACCAACCTGGTCAACGGCAAGAGCGACTACGCGCGCGCCGGCAGGCACGCGAACGCCGCGGTGGTCGCCGGGCTCTCCCTGCGCTCGCTCCTGGGACGCGAGCTGGACGCACTGGAGTCCATCGAGTGGCTGGAGGCGCTGGAGCGGAGCTTCCACGATTTCGCCGGAGGCTACCGGGCACCGGCCATGACCATCGCCGATTTCCTGGCCGGCGGCTCCGGTTCGGCCCTGCCGGAGAGCAGCCATCCCCTGGGCCTGGTTCCGGCGGACCTGGCGGAGCTGGCGCCCGCCGGCATCGTCGCCCCGCTCCGCGAAGGACTGGCCGCCTTCTGCCGCACGCTCAAGGGCTACGGCGAGGGCCTGCTCCTCGGGCTGGAGAGCAAGACCAGCGCGCCCATCCAGGTCCTGAGGTCCGACGGCGGCCTGGCCACGGGCTTCTCCAACCTGTGGATAGCCGGCGAGGGCAGCGGCTGGTCGGGGGGCATCGTCAGCTCCGCGGCCGACGGGCTCAAGGCGGCCATGTCCGTGGAAGCCTCGGCCTGAAAAGCGGAGCCGCGGGAGCGGCTTCAGGCCAGGGCGGCCATGAACACGGAAGCCGCTATGGCGACGCTGAGCGACTCCGCGCCCCCGGCTCCCGGTATGGTGGCGATCCCGTCGGCGAGCGCGAGGATTTCAGCGGACGGACCGCGCGCCTCGTTGGAGAAGACCAGGACCGAGGGCAGGCCGTCGCGGAACTCGCGGTAATCCCTGCCGTCCAGGTCGGCGACCAGCACGCGGTAGCGTTCCTTGAGTCCGGGCAGGCGGGCGGCCAGGTCCTCGCAGAGGATG
>JAKLIU010000214.1 GCA_022709445.1 Spirochaetota bacterium
CGCGCCGGGGTCAAGCGTCCCCCGGCGGTTCGTCGTTGACCGGCCCCGGCCGCCGGGCCTACAATGGCGGCCATGAAACCCACGACCGCCACGGCCGGCGCCTCCCGGGCGAAGGAGCTCGAAGCCCTCGTCAGGAAGCACCAGGGCCTGTACTACGACGGCCAGCCAGAACTGACCGACGCGGAGTTCGACGCGCTCTGGGACGAGTTGCGCGCCCTGGACCCGGCCAACGAGGTCTTCTCGACGGTGGGACGCGACCGGGCGGACGGCTTTCCCAAGGCCAGGCACGTCCTGCCCATGGGCAGCCAGGAAAAGGCGGCGAATCCCGACGAGTTCCTGGCCTGGTGCCGCAAGGTGGCCCACCCGGAGTACGTGGTCCAGTTCAAGATGGACGGCGCCAGCCTGGAGCTGCAGTACCGCGACGGCGTGCTCCTGCGCGCGGTCACCCGGGGGGACGGCGTCACCGGGGACGAGATCACGCCCAACGCGCTCCGCATGTCCGGGGTGCCGGGGAAGCTCGCGTTCCGGTGGAGCGGCGCGGTCCGCGGCGAGGTGCTCATGTCCCGCGCCGTGCACGGGCGGCACTTCCCCGACAAGGCCAACTGCCGCAACGCGGCAAACGGCATCATGAAACGCAAGGACGGCGCCGGGGCCGAGCGGCTGGACGTGGTCTGCTACGACGCGGCCCCGAGCGGCCTCTACGACGCCGAGCCCGGCGGGCTGTTCGCCACGGGGGCGGAGCCTCCCTTCGACGACGAGTTGTCCAAGATCGAGTGGCTGCGCTCCGCCGGCTTCGTCGCCGTGGAGACCCGTGTCTTCACCGACCCCTGGGAGATCGTCGACTGGCGCGCGCGCGTGATGGCGGAGCGCGGGAAGCTGCCCTACGACATCGACGGGCTGGTGGCCAAGGGCAGGGCGGTCGACATCGACGACATGAGGCGGGCCAGGCCGGAGCGCCAGATAGCCTTCAAGTTCCCGCTCGAGGAGGCGGTGTCCACCCTGCTGGAGGTGGAGTGGAGCGAGAGCGGCGCCACCTACACGCCCATCGGCATCCTGGAACCGGTCCGGCTGGCGGGCACCACGGTCAAGCGCGCCAACCTGGCCAACACCAACACGATAAACGGCATGGGACTCAGGCTCGGTTCCCGCGTGATGGTGGTCAAGCGCGGGGAGATCATCCCCAAGATCGAGGGCCTGGTGGAGAATCCCCCGGACGCCCGCGACATACCGGTACCGTCCGCCTGCGGCTGCGGCGCCGCGCTCGTGGACGAGGGCACGCGCCTCTTCTGCCCGAATCCCGCCTGCCCCAAGAAGGCCATGCACCGGCTGGAGAAGTGGCTGGCCGTGCTGGACGTGCGGGATTTCGGCACGGCCATACTCGGGCGGCTCTTCGAGGCGGGCAGGGTGAGGCGCGTCGCCGACCTGTACAGCCTCGAGCCGGGGGAGCTGTCCGGTTTCGAGCGCATGGGCGACACCCTGGCGGCCAAGATCGTCGCCAACCTGCGCGCCCGGGACAGCCTGTCCCTGGCCGAGTTCATAGCCGGCTTCGACATAGAGAACATCGGGCTCCTGATAGCGGAGAAGGCTGCTGCCGCCGGCTTCGATACCCTGGACAGGCTGCGCAGCGCCACGGTTGAGGAACTTTCCGCGATCGACGGCTTCGGGGAGATCACCGCCCGGGCCCTGGCGGACGGCCTCTCCTCGCTCGCCGGGGAGATGGACGCCGTGCTGGCTTCCGGCCGGGTATCCATCAAGGAGGCAGCCGCCTCCGGGGGTGCGCTCGCGGGCCTGACGTTCTGCTTCACCGGCGAACTGTCGTCCATGAAGCGATCGCGGGCGGAGGCCCTGGTCAAGTCCCTGGGCGGCTCGGCGCGCTCCTCGGTGGCCGCAGGCCTGTCGTACCTGGTGACCAACGAACCGGGTTCGGGCTCGGCCAAGAACAGGAAGGCGGCCTCCCTGGGCATAGCCATCATAGGCGAGGACGAGTTCCTGCGCCTGGCGGGAAGGGACTGACATGGCGAAGAAACGCAAGGCGGCCGTATTCCTGCTGGGCCTGGTCGCGCTCCTGGTCCTGGTGGCCCTGGGCCTGGCCGGGGTGGTGCGCCTCCAGCGGGACAGGCTGGCTTCGCTGGAGGAGGGCATCGCGTCCCTGCAGGAAGAGACCGTGCCCCTGCGCTTCATGGTCACCGGAAGGGACGGCTCGTCCGTGTCGGTGCGGATGCGCTTCTACGACCTGTCCGGCCGCGAGTTCGCCATGGTCGAGCGGACGGTCCCGGGCACGCAGCTGTACTTCGATTTCCTGGCCCTGCCCCGGGACGGGGCGTGGCTGGCCTTTCCCCGGAGGCTCTTCTCCGACACGCAGGCGCCCGCGGACGGGTTCGACCTGTCCCCGGTGGCCGCTCCCGGCGGCGTCCCGCTCACCTACGGGGGCGGAGCCCTGGACGCGGCCGCGCTCCGGGAGCTGGGCTCGCTGCTGGCGGCGCTGGAAGCCGGCAAGCCGGTGGTAGGCTCGTTCGGGAACGCCGTTCACGACGTGGCCGAGCTGGGCAGCTTCGAGACGGGCATCGTCTACCGCGTCGTCCTCAGGAAGAAGGGCGGCATCGAGATCATGGAGGAATGAACATGGACAGCGGCACGGGCGCCACGAGCGCCAGGGAATTCCTGTACGCGATCGCAGACGCGATCACCTGGCTGGCCACGACGCCCGTCGGCCTGGCCCTGCTCCTGGCCGGACTGTCGGCCCTGTTCCTCCTGCGCGTGTGGAACGTGGCGCGGGAACGGTCCCTGGCCTGCGCAGCCGCCGGCAAGCGCTTCTCCGGCGGGGAAGCCGCGGGGCTGGCGTTCAAGGAACTCTACTCCTCGGTCCTGGCCGTCGCCGCCGCCATCCCGGCGATCATAGCCGCCGTGGCCATCGCCGTGAGCCTGGTGGCCGTGGCCGATTCCCTGCGCGGGCTGGACGAGATGCGCGCCAACGCCGAGCGCATCCGGGAGCTGTCCTCGGTGCTGCGGAACCTGGAGCGGCGCCAGCGCGTCATGGACGTGCGGGTGGAGGCCGTGGAGGGCGGCATCTCCAGGCTGGTCCTGTCCTTCTTCGATCCTGCCCGGCCCTCGGGGGCGGCGGCCTCCCAGACCGTCACCCTGCGCGGCACGGACATCTACTTCGACGCCATCGTGTGCAACTTCGACTACGCGGAGATCGCCGAGGGGCGGCGGGTGAACCTGGCCGTACCCTACCGCGTCTTCTCCGACCAGGTGCCGCAGGCCGCGGGCGTCGCCCTGGGACTGCGGGACGTCGGCGGCATACCCTACCAGTTCGGCCGGCCCGACGACGAGATCTACGGCATCGCGCCGGAAGCCTTCCGCGCGCGCCTGGCCGAGCTGGTCAAGGCCATGGACGACGACGCCGCGGCGCGCGGCCAGGGCATCGTGCGGAGCGTCTACGGGAGCGCGGTGCACCGGAAGGTGGCTGCGGGGGACCGCTTCAGCGTCTGGGTGGAGCAGTCCGGCGGGCTGACCGTCAAGGACGCCTCGTCGTTCTGAGCGGATCCTCCGGTCCGGCGCCGCCCGCGCATTGAACCAGCCCGCCGTTCCGGGGTACACTGGCCCCGACGGCCCGCGTTCCGCGTCCCGTCGACCTGTCCGATGCGGAGTACACGATGAAGACGACACGGGAAGCATGGAAGACCCTGGTAGCCGGTGCCCTGGGCGGGCTGATCGCCGAAAAGGGACTCGGGATCCCCGCCCCCGAGGCGGGGCAGATCGTGGTGGAGAGCCCCCCCAAGCCCGAGCTGGGCGACGTGGGCTTTCCCATGTTCGCCTGGTCCAAGGTCCTCCGCATGGGGCCGCCCCAGATAGCGGCGGAGCTGGAGAAGCGCCTGGCCGGCGCCCAGGCACCCGGCACGGCCAAGGCCGTCGGGCCCTACCTGAACGTCTTCCTGGACCGCGCGTCCGTGGCCGCTTCCATACTGGGCATCGACGGGTCCTGGGGCCGAT
>JAKLIU010000215.1 GCA_022709445.1 Spirochaetota bacterium
CAACCTGTCCTATATCGACGCCCTCGACGAGATCGAGAAGAAGAAGCAGTAAGGGATCCGGCCGGCCCAGCCGCCGGCGGAACCATGACCACGAAGGCCGACCCGCGGGTGCGGCCTTCGTCATTTACGGAGAGCCCATGCAGGACGCCGAGAGCCCGTACTTCCACAGCCCTGAACCCGGAGCCGCGCTCATAGTGGACCGCATGCCCGGCGCGCGTGGCGTGGCCATGGGCCTGTGGTTCTCCGCGGGCTCCGCCTGGGAAGGCGAGGGCGAGCGGGGACTGTCGCACTTCGTCGAGCACATGGTGTTCAAGGGCGCGGGCGATCGGGACGCGGAGCAGCTTTCCCGTGTCGTGGACCGCGAAGGCGGCTACCTCAACGCCTTCACGGAGCGTGACACCGTGTGCCTCCACTGCCTCATACCCGCGGCCAAGGCCGGGCTCGCGGCGTCGGTGCTCACGGACATGGCCTTCCGGCCCAGGTTCGACCCCGCGGAGTTCGAGCGCGAGAAGGACATCATAGCCAACGAGATCATGTCCGCGGAGGACGACCTCGAGGAGGCCGGCCACAACGAGTTCCACGCCATGAGCTACCCGGGCCAGGCGGTCGGGCGCAGGATCGCCGGCACCGCGGAGGAGATCCGCGCAGCGGGCTTCGGGACCCTGGTCGACTTCCACCGTGACCGGTTCGCGCGCGGAGAGCTGGTCATGACGGTGGCCGGCGACGTGGATCCGGAGGCCGTGGCCTCGTCCTTCGCGGAGGCCCTGCCCCGCGAAGGGCCACGGAGCGCCGGACGGCTCCCCGCGCCCCGGTTCACGCGCTCGCGGCGGGCGGTCAAGGCGCCCGGGAGCCAGGTGCTCGTGTTCACGGGCATGGAACTCGAGCCCCGGCTGTCCGAGGACGAGTACTGGCGCATGAACGTCGTGGACTCGGCCTTCGGCGAGAGCATGAGCTCCCGCCTGTTCATGAGGCTGCGTGAGAAGGAAGGCCTCTGCTACGCGATCAACTCCTCCTTCAGCGCCTCGCGCGCCTCGAGCCTGTGGGGCATCTTCGGCTCCACCTCCCCGGAGCAGTTCCCTCGCTTCGCCGAAGCCTACCGGCGGGAAGCGGAACTGCTGCACCGGGACGGGCTGTCTGACGCGGAAGTGGACGAGGCCGCCTCCCGCATCCGGGGCATGCTCTCGCTGGCGGCGGACGACCCTGAGTACAGGATGAAACGCCTGGCCCGCATGTTCCTGGCGGAAGGCCGGGCCGAGAGCCTGGACGCCATGCTCTCGGCCCACTTGTCCGTCGATGCGCTGTCGCCCGCGCGGGTGAACGCCCTGGTGCGCGACCGGCTCGATCCGTCGAGGGAAGGCATGCTGCTGTACGGCAAGATCACCCGGGCGGTCCGCGCGGCCGCTTCCGGGATCCTGGGCGCCTCCTTCGACGGACGCGGCGCGCGGGGATGAGAGGAGGGGGAATGGACGGCATCGAAGTCAAGGTGACCCTGGATTCTGGGGCGGTCGCCCCGAGGTACCAGACCCCGTACGCGGCGGGTGCGGACCTCCGCGCTCGCCTGGACGCGCCGGTGACCCTCCTGCCCTCGGAGCGGGCCCTCATCCCGACCGGCCTGCGCATCTGCCTGCCTCCCGGGTACGAGGCCCAGGTGCGACCGCGCTCCGGCCTTGCGGCCTCCCACGGCGTCACCTGCCTCAACTCGCCGGGAACCATCGACTCGGACTACCGCGGGGAGATACGCGTCATCCTCGTCAACCTGGGCTCGGACCCGTTCACCGTGACCGACGGCGAACGCATCGCCCAGCTCGTGATCGCGCCCGTGGTGTGCGCCGGCTTCACGGTGGTGGATTCCCTTGAACCGAGCGTCCGCGGCGAGGGCGGCTTCGGGTCGACCGGCAGGTAGGGCGCCATGCGAGGCAGGCGGTACGGCACCCTCTGGCGCTACGAGTCCAGGGAATTCCTCGCGTCGTTCTCCGTCGCCTTCCTTTTTTTCTTCGTCATATTCTTCATCAACCAGCTCCTCCTCATGGCCGAGGAAATCCTGTCCAAGAACGCCCCGGTGGGCGACGTGGTCAAGCTGGTGGTGTTCTCCATGCCGGCGATCATAGCCATGTCCTTCCCCTTCGGCTCCCTGGTGGGCGCGCTCATGGCCGCCGGCCGGCTCAGTTCCGACAACGAGCTCCTGGTGATGCGCGCCTCCGGGGTGTCGCGCGGCGCGGCGTTCGTGCCCTTCGCGGTCCTGGGGCTGGCGTTCTCCCTGGTGTCCTTCACCATGAACGACTACTTCCTGCCCCTGGGCACGATCAACTACGGCAAGCTCTACCGCAAACTGATCACCAGCGCGCCCGAACTGCAGCTCAGGCCCTATTCGGTCAAGCGCTACGGTGACACCACGATCGTGACCGGCGCCGTGGAGGGGTCGGTGCTCCGCGACGTGCTCATCATCGACGAAGCGAACGACGGATCCAGCCGCGTCATCAGCGCGGGGAGGGCGGAGCTCCTGGACCGCGACCGGGAGGCCGGGGTCATCTCGCTGGTGCTCGACGACGTGTTCCTGCAGGAAACCGACGCCGCGCGGCCGGACCGCTTCGAGTATTCGCGGGCCGCCAGGATGGAGTACAACATCCTCCTTGCCGGCTTCGCCGACTTCACTCCCGGCGTCGGCCCCAAGGAAATGTCCAGCGCGGACGTGCTGGCCGTCATCCGCGCCAAGGAGGCTGCCCTCGACGAACGACGGCTGGCCCGGGCCGTCGAGTACGAGGCAAAGCGCGCCGAGCTCCTGTCGGCATACCTCGAGCGGGTGAAGATGGGCATCCCGGCGCAGAACGCGGCCGCGACCCTCAGGGCCCAGGCCGCCTCCCTGGCTGCCCTCGCCGCCAGGACCCTGAGGGACCGCTCCCTGGAGATCTACCGCCTCGAGTACTACAAGAAATTCTCGATTCCGGCAGGGGCCCTGTGTTTCGTGTTCCTGGCCTTCCCGCTCGGGGCGCTGGCGCGCCGCAGCGGAAAGGCGGTGGGGTTCGGGATCGGGCTCCTGGTGGCCGTGGTGTACTGGGGCATGCTCATAGGTGGCCAGACCCTGGGCCTCAGGGCGGAACTGCCTCCCTTCGCCGCCATGTGGGCGCCCAACCTCATGGTGCTGGCGGCCGGCCTGCCGCTCCTCCTGGCCAGGAGGGCGGCGTGAGGGCGGCCAGGGTATCGCCCACCCTGCTCGGGTACGTGCTCGGGGCCTTCCTGCCGGTGCTCGCGGTGTCCGTGCTGTTCTTCGTGCTGGTGCTGGAGATGGCGGATATTTTCCTGCACCTGGTGCAGTTTCTCCAGAACGAGGTCCCGGCCTCCGTCATCCTGCGTTCCGCCCTTCTGTACCTGCCCAAGTGCCTTTCGTGGGCCCTGCCCATCGCCACGCTGTTCAGCGCGTCCTATGTCCTGGGGAGCCTCTACGCCGGCAACGAGCTCATAGCCGTGTTTGCCGCCGGAGTGCCCCTGGCGGCGTTCGCGCTCCCCGTGATCGCCTTGTCGGCCTTCATGTCGCTGGGCTTCCTGGTCTTCGAGGACAGGGTGGTGATACCCACGGTCGCCGCCAAGAACCAGCTGACCCGGGACGCGCTCAGGACCGGGGCGGCGGACGCCTCGCCGGCGGAACGGACCATCCTGGGCGACGGCGGGCGCCTGGTCTGGAACGTGCGCTGGTTCGATCCTGCCGGGGACAGCCTGACCGGGGTTGTGGTCGTGGAGCGTGACGACGACGGGGGCTTCGTGTCCAGGCTCGACGCGCGCTCTGCCTCCTGGGACGGGTCGGCCTGGAGATTCTCCGGGGTGCGGCGCTTCTTCTGGCGCGACGGATCCCTCACCGACGAGACCCTGGGGGACTGGAGCGACCCGCGCTACGCCGAGCCGCCCGACTCGTTCAGGACCGGCGGCAAGACCGTCCAGGAGATGAGCCTGGCGGAGGCGCGCCTGCACCTCGCCTTCCTGGAGAAC
>JAKLIU010000216.1 GCA_022709445.1 Spirochaetota bacterium
CCCAGGCGGTTCTGTGTGTAGCCTATGGCCGGCATGAGATAGTTGTAGACCGGCAGCAGGATGAAGCCGGCGGTCAGCGCGTTGGGCACCATGAAGCGCTGGAGGAAGCGCCAGCGCGAGCGGAGCGCCGTGGCCAGGAGGAGGGCCGCGGAGATGATCCCCGCGTCTATCACGATCTTCCAGGAAAATTCCATCGGGTGGGCCTTTCCCGCGCCTCGGAATCCCGGCGCGTCCCTCCATGATAGTCCATGTCCCGACAAAAGTGAAGGAAAACGTCAGGCGCCGGACGCATGCCGGGGCGGTCCGGCCTGTTCAACCGCCGGAATGCGTTGTACACTCGCCGGATGGACGCAAGCCGATTCGCCCGTGGCATGGAAACCCTCGTCAGGGCGACGCCCCACCTCGGGGGCAGGGACCCGGAAGCCGTGCTGATCATGAACCCACGCGCGGGGGGCTTCTCCCACCGGGCCCGGTACCAGTCCGCCCTGCGGGCGGTGGATGCGGCGCTTGCCGCGGCCGGGAGCCCGCGCCCGGGCCGCCTGTCCTGGCGGGTCATGGCTACGGCCGAGCCCCGTCACGCGTCCCGCATGGCCTCGGAGCTCCTTGACGAGGCCGCGATGAAGCACTCCGCCGAGTGGCTGGTGGTGCTGGCCTGCGGCGACGGGACCAGCCTGGAGTTCCTGGACACCGTCTCGCGCGCCCCCGCGGAGCTGCGCGAGCGCTTCACCGTCCTGCGCCTGCCCATGGGCACCGGCAACGACGGTTCCGACGGCCGCGAGCTGGCCGACTCGCTTTCCCGCCTGGGCCCCGCCGGCCGGGTGGCCGAGCAGGCCGCCCTGCGCGTGATCCCCGCTCCCGGCGGCCCGGCCTCCCGCCTGGCCCCGGACGGCGAGTGGCGGGCCTTCAACATAGCCAGCGTCGGCCTGGACGCCTACGTGACGGACATGACCAACCGGCTCAAGGCCAGCCTGCCCGGCGACTCCTACAGGCTGTGGCTTGACCTGGCCTCCGTGCTCTACGACCGCATCTGGCCCCCGAGGCCCATGGAACTGGTCGCCACCGGCCCCGGGAACGCGCCCGCGGGCAGCTGGACGGGGGAGTTCCTCCTGGCGGCCATGGGCGTCAGCGGCCGCCGGACCTACGGCTCCAACAAGCCCATCCTGCCGGGCGACGAGAACGTCTGCGCCATCAGGCAGATGCCCCTCCTGCGCAAGCTGGCCCTCAAGGGTCCCATCGCCTCCGGCCGGCACCGCGAGTTCCCGGAAGCCCTCCTCTTCAGCGCCGACACGCTGGAAATACGCTACGCGGACCGCCTGCTGGTCCAGATGGACGGCGAGGCCGAGCGCCTGGCTCCGGAGGACTTCCCCCTGCGCATCGAGCGGACAGCGCCCCTGGTCCGCCACCTCGCCCGGGCCGATGGCCGGACCTGAAACCGGGCCAGGAAACCGCTCCCCTGTCGCTCTCATGGCTCCCCGCCAGGCTTCGACATTTCCCTCCGGAGTCGACGGAAACCGTTGAAGCCGGCGCCGCCCTGCGTTATAGTTTTCATTCAAAGGAAGGTACCATGCGAAACAAAAGACTGATCGCCGGCCTCATCATCGCCTTCGTCGCCCTGGCAGGGGCGTACGCACAGGCAAAGCCGGTCGTCGCCGTCCTCAGCTCGGACAGCCCCGTCTACGCCAACTCGGCCATCGACTCCACCAAGACCGTCGGCTCCTACCTGCGCGGCGAGCCCGTGCTCATCCTGTCATCCCAGGACAAGCGCATCGTGGTGGACGGCGTCCCGACCATCTGGTACCAGGTGAAGGCCTCCGACGGCGGCACCGGCTGGCTGCCCGGATCCAGGCTCTCCTTCACGGCCACCGCGTTCCCGCGCTCGGCCTTCCAGACGGAGGCCCAGTACATAGCGTACGTGAGCATGGCCTACCGCGTGGGCGAGAAGGTCGTGGCGATACGCAGCTACGAGAAGGTGTCCAAGGGCGACATCGGCTACCTGGTGGACATTTCCGACGGCTACCTGCCCTTCGCGGTGGTCTGGGAGCGCAACCTCGAAGCCACCCCCAGCACCGACTACCTGCCCGCGGGCTTCCCGCCCGTGCTCGAGCCCTTCGTCTACTTCGTGAACGCCGGGGACGTGGAGCTCCTGGGCGAGGCCGCGGCCACCCCGCTGGCCACCCTGGCCAAGACCCTGCCGGCCAAGTACAAGACCCCCGACTACTACTACGCCGAGGAGCCGGACGACGACCTGGCCTGGTACACGCCGGAAGGCTATTCCTACGGCTCGGGTTACGACGAGTACGGCGACTACGATTACGGCTACGGCGACTACGGTTACGACGACTACGACGACTACGGGGACTATCCCGAGTACGTCGAGGGCGAGGAAACCTACGGCAACTTCACCGTGGGCTCCGTGGTCATCCTGGGCAAGCACGACGACGTCAACGGCGGAGCCAACTGGGCGGCCGCCATGGACAAGTACGTGGGCAAGACCGCGACCATCACCGAGTTCCTGGGACAGGATTCCTACGGCTTCCAGGTGGTCAGGGTCTCCGGCAACACCTACGCCTGGCGCATCCGCAACATGACCCTCAAGAGCCATGGCGAACAGGGCAGCTACGGCTTTGACGTGGGCGACCGCGTCATCATCGGCGCCCACCGCTACATCGACGACAACAACAACTGGGCCGACGAGATGATGAGCTACGTGGGCATGGAAGCCACCATCACCTCCATGGAAGGCACCGACGGAGCCGAGTGCTACCTGGTCCACGTCGACATCGACGACGGCGACTGGTACTGGCGCGTGGAGAACATGACCCCCGCGGACTGATCCCCGCCCGCTGAACCCTGAAAGGCCGCCCCTGCCGGGCGGCCTTTTTCGTCCCGGACTGAAGCTCTGGACGGCCCCCGCGGGTCCCGGGTATAGTCCGCCCATGGCCATGACCACGCTCGACAGGATCCTGCAGTCCCAGGGCTTCGGTTCGCGCAAAGCCTGCCGCATGCTCGTGGAAGCGGGCCTGGTCTCCGTGGACGGCAGGACGGTCACCGACGAGAAGGCCGCCTTCCCGACGGAGGGCCTGACGCTGGCCGTGGACGGGGAGACCGTCCCGTACCGGGAGTTCCTCTACATCGCCCTCAACAAGCCGGCCGGCATCGAGTGCTCAGCCCGGCCCAGCCACCACCGGTCCGTGCTCGAGCTGCTGGACGACCGCTGCCGCAACCGGGGCGTGCAGCCGGTGGGGCGGCTTGACCACGACACCACGGGCCTCCTCCTCCTGTCCGACGACGGGACCTTCATCCACCGCCAGTCCTCGCCCAAGCACCACGTGCCCAAGCTGTACCGCGCGACCACGGCGCGGCCCGTGACGGCGGAACTGGTGGCGGCCATGCTCGCGGGCGTGCAGCTCCACGACGAGGACGGCCCCCTCCGGGCCCTGCGCTGCGAGCGGGCCGGCGAGTTCGGGCTGGACATCGTGCTGGAGCAGGGCAAGTACCACCAGGTCAAGCGCATGCTGGCGGCCGCGGGCAACCACTGCGCGGCCCTCAGGCGCACGGCGATAGGCGGCCTTGAGCTGGATTCCCTGGGACTGGAAGAGGGCCGATGGCTGTTCCTGGACCAGACCCGCCTGGCCCTGCTCGCTCCCGCGGACTGAACCGCGTTCCGGAAGCCCGCCGCGCTTTCCAGAGCGGGCGTCTTGGGCTACAATCAGGGCATCACATGGCAAGCACAACCGGCATCAAGACAGGCGAACGACGCACCGCCACCATACTCTTCGCGGACCTGAAGGGTTTCACCTCGCTCTCCGAGCGCATGGACCCGGAGGAGATGGATTCGCTCATGGGCGCGGTCTTCGGCGCCTTCGAGGGCATCATCAGGGACCGCGGCGGCACCGTGGAAAAGTACATAGGCGACGCCCTGGTAGCCGTGTTCGGCGTGCCGGAAGTGCACGAGGACGACCCCCGGCGCGCCGTGGAG
>JAKLIU010000217.1 GCA_022709445.1 Spirochaetota bacterium
CGCCACGGCCGGCCGGCGATCCGGAGCCGGCACCCCGGCGCTTGCCCCTCGGGCCCTCCGTCGTTACCATGCCCCCATGCGACGAGTCATGCGCGTCCTCTTCGGCGAATACCGCGAGGCGTTCTCCCTGTTCTCGGCCAACGCCCGGCTGTTCCTCCTGGGCAACGTGCTCCTGGGCATAGGGGCGAACCTGGTGCAGCTCCTCCTCAACCTGTACCTCAAGAAACTGTCCTTCGACGAGGGCACGATAGGGACGGTGCTGGCGACCCGGGCTTTCGGCTCCTTCCTGGTCGCCCTCCCGGCCAGCTTCCTGGTGGCGCGCGCGGATTCCCGCTGGCTCCTGTCCTCCGTGGCCATCCTGTCCGCCGTCGCGTACGCGGGCCAGGGCCTGACCACGGGCTTCGGGCCGATCGCGGCGAGCGTCTTCCTGTCCGGCGCCTTCTCCTCCCTGTACCAGGTGGCGGCCGGCCCCTTCTTCATGAAGAACTCCGGCGCCAAGGAGCGCATCCACCTGTTCTCGCTGAACGGCGCCCTGGGCATGGGCACGGGGGTCATCGGCTCCCTGGCCGGCGGGATCCTCAAGGACCTGGTGTTCAAGGCCTCCGGCGACGAGGTCTACGCCTACCGCGCTGCGCTGGTCCTGGGCGCCTGCTTCGTGCTGGCCTCCGTCGCGCCCTTCCTGGCCATACGCGAGCCGCACACCCTGCCCGGCGGGCCGGCCCGCGCCAAACGCGAGCCGATAGGTCGCATCGACCTGCGCCTCTTCCTGAAGCTCCTGATACCGGGCTTCCTGGTGGGCATGGGCGCGGGCCTGACCATCCCCTACCTGAACCTTTACTTCAAGAACGTCTTCGGCATGGCTGACCCGGCCATAGGAGCGATCTTCGCCCTGGGCCAGGTCTTCACCTTCCTGGGCATGGCCGCCGGCCCGGCCATCGCGCGGAGGGCGGGCAAGGCGCGGGCCATCTTCCTGAGCCAGGCCCTCTCGGTGCCGTTCATCCTGGTGCTCACCTACCTGCGCTGGATACCGGCGGTGATACTGGCCTTCCTGGCCAGGCAGTCGCTCATGAACATGTCCACGCCCATCAACGACAACTTCGCCCTCGAGCAGGTACCGCCGGGACAGCAGCACCTGATGAACGCCCTCAAGATGCTCAACTGGACCGGCTCCTGGATGGTGTCGGCCAAGATATCCGGCGACCTCATAGCCACGCGGGGCTTCGCGCCCTCGTTCACCCTGACCGCCGTCCTGTACGCGGTGGCCACGACCCTGTTCTGGTGGTTCTTCCTGCGGAGGAAGCCCGCTACGGCAGCCTGAGCCCCGGTTTTTCCGCATATCGTGCTATAATTTCCGCATTATCCCCCTTTCAGAGGTCAGTTATGAACACGCTCGGCAACCTGCGTCTCACCGGAAGCATCACGGTCATGGCAGTCTCGATGATCCTGGCAGCCTGCGCGGCTCCCCTTCAAGGCACCGGGCCATCAGGTCCCGCCAGCCTGTCCATCAGCCTGTCCATCCCTGCCGGCCTCCCCGATTCGGGCGGCGGCGGTTCGCGCATCCTCCTGCCGGGCACTTCATCCGTCGGGTTCACTTTGACGCCGCAGGGGGCGGATCCCATAGTCGGGACCGCGGTACTCACGGGCCTGTCCGCGACCGTGGAATTCCGGGATCTGCCATCCGGCAAGCCCATGGACATCCTGGTCGAGGCACGCGATGCCCTGGACGCCGTGTACGCGAGTTACAGCGATACCGTCATCCTCCGCGCGGGTGCGAACAGCCTCCCCGTCGGATTGTTCCCCGTCGCCTTCACGCCCAAGCCATCGGGCTGGTCACGCGGCCTGACAGGCCCATCCACGGAAACCACTTTCTTCCGCTTCGACGCGCCATCGGCCGGCACCTGGACGCTGAGCGCCCTCGGATTTGACGGGTCGGCGCCCACCGGTGCGCAGTACGCCTGGTCCGCCGACGGCCGACTCCTGCCCGGCTGGAATTCCTCCACGCACAGCGCCACCTTCGTCGCCGGCGGCGCGGGTGCCGCGGCCTGGTCCGGAGTCACCGGCGCCCTGGCGGTGGACTTCCACCTGGCGCGAACACCCGTCGGCGGCATGGACACCGGCTTCGGAAGCGGTGGCGGCGCCGCAAACCGCAACCTGCTCGTCACGAACGACGACGCCGTGGCCACCGTCGTCGATTCATCCGGGCGCACCGTCATCGCGGGGACGGTCACCAAGCCCAACGGGAGCGGCACGAACGAGTCCACGGTCTACCTGGCCCGGTACCTGGAGAACGGCCTGCCTGACAAGAGCTTCGGCGAGGAAGGCTACCGCTACTACGACATCTATTCCGCCCAGGGCGAGGAAGCCATCGATATCGCCGTCGCGGGCACGACGCTCTACGTCATGGCGCGCAACATTCCCACCAGCACGGCCTGCGTGTTCCGCGTACTGGCTGACGGAACCCGGGACCTGGGGTTCGGCGGATCAGGCAGGGTGCAGATGGATTTCACCGCCTTGATCGGCACCGCCACGACCCACGAGAAAGGCGCCTTGGCGGTCAACGCCGCGGGAACCGCGATCGCCGTGGCGTGTGATCTCTACGACTCGGGCAGCTCGAACTCCTATGTCGGGTTGGCCATGCTGCAAGCCGACGGCAGTTACATCTCCGGCTTCGGCACCAACGGGAGGGCCTCGGCGGATCTGGGGGCGTCCATCGAATACAAGCTGGTGAACGCAGTCGCCTTCCAGGACGACGGCAAGCTCCTCGTCGCGGGGACCGTGGCGGCCGCGGAAACGAATTTCTTCGCCGTTCGGTTCACCGCCACCGGAGCGAGCGACGGCGCGAACTTCGCCGGGGCGGGCTACAACATCACGAACACCTTCGCCACCGCGAACCTGTCCGGCATGATCCTCATGGACTTCGATGCCGGCAGCGCCGGCCAGGAGATCCTCCTCTGGGGAAACGGCGTGAGGTCGGGCAACTCCAACAGCGAAGCGGCTCTCATCCTGTTGAACGCTTCGGGCATTTTCATGAGCGTGTTCGGCGGAAACGGCATTGCGTACATAGCCGCGAATGTGTCCTACAACTTCACGGCAGCGGGCATGGCCAGGGGAAGCGGCAATGATCTGTACCTTTCCTACGTCAACGACACCACCAAGACCGCCTACGTGGCCAAGAGATACATGCTCAGTTCAAGCATCGCCACGGCCGGGGATTTCCACGGCGGCACCGACCTCCCCTTCTCCCCTACCTTGCCCTACACCGGCCTGAACCCCAGGGACCTGGCACGCCGGGCGGACGGCAGCCTGGCACTGGCGGGATCCGCCGTCAGGCCTGGCGATACCGACACGCTCGCGGCTGTGGTCGCCTCGGGCGGAGCCTCGCTCACGGGGCTGGGCGAGGCCGGAGCCCTGACGACCACCTTCGGCTACGGCCCGCTGCGCTACCAGGCGACCGTGGCGCTTGATGACGGTTCGGTGCTGGCGGGCGGCTACCTGCTGGCGTCCGGGACCAGGCAGGCCTTCTACGACGCCTACGGCAGCGACGGCACGCGCACGGCCCATGTGGTGCTCCACCAGGGAGGCTGGTCCGCCTCAGACCTGGGGGCGGCGGCCATGGGCCCGGACGGCGCCATCTACCTGGCGGGAACGTACGTCATGTCCGGGACGACGAACATCTTCATCTACAAGCTCAATGCCGACGGCACGGTGGCGTCCTACGGCAGTTCGGGCTACGCGAGCTTCCCGCTCCCGAGCATGAGCGACGTCGCCGCGAGCGCCATCGCCGTCGACTACTCCGGGAACGCCTACGTGGGAGGTACCTATACCGATTTCGGCGCGACTGAAACCTACGCGTTTTTCATGAGAATGAACGGAATCGGGAGCGGGGACGGCGGGTACGGAGTCCAAGTCATTCCAGAGGCTCTGTACCAGCTCGGCACCGATACCATCACGGGACTGGCCCTGGACGCGGCGGC
>JAKLIU010000218.1 GCA_022709445.1 Spirochaetota bacterium
CGCGCCAACCTGCGCACCTTCCACTCCTTCGGGGCCTGGTTCCTGCGCCGCAACGCGGAGGCGGCCGGACTGGACCGGGACTTCACCATCTACGACGACGACGACTCCACCACCCTGGTCCGCGCCTGCCTGCCCGAGCTGTCGCGCCCCGAGGCCTCCCGCCTGGCCTCCGCCTTCGCGCGCGCCAAGGACTACGGCCTGGCGCCCGACTCGCCCGAGCTGGACGGCCGCTTCAGGGGCGAGCGGGAATTCCGCCGGCGCTACGCGGAGTACGAGCGCCGCCTGCGGGCAACCGGCAACGTGGATTTCGGCGACCTCATCGGCATGCCCACGCGGCTCATGCGGGACGACCCGGCCATCCGCGACCGCGTGCACGCGCGCTTCCGGGTGATCCTGGTGGACGAGTACCAGGACTCCAACGTGGCGCAGTTCGAGCTCCTGCGCGCCTTGGCCGGACCCGCGTGCCGGGTCTGCGTGGTGGGCGACGACGACCAGAGCATCTACCGCTTCCGCGGCGCCGAGGTGCGGAACATCCTGGAGTTCCAGGACGTATTCCCCGGCACGGACGTGGTCAGGCTGGAGCGCAACTACCGGTCCTACCAGTCCATCCTGGACGTGGCCGCCGCCGTGGTGTCCAAGAACGAGGGCCGCCTGGGCAAGACCCTCAAGGCGGTTCGCGCGGGCGGGGAGAAACCGGTCCTGGCCGTGCTCGCAGACCACGACGAGGAGACCGCCTACTGCGTGCGCGTTATCGACGCCCACCTGCGCGCCGGCGGCTCGTTCTCCGACCTGGCCATACTCTACCGAACCAACGCCCAGTCCCTGGCCTTCGAGCGGGCCTTCCCCGCGGCCGGCATACCCTACCGCCTGGTGGGCGCCCTGCGCTTCTACGAGCGCGAAGAGGTCAAGGACGGACTGGCCCTCCTGGCCCTGGCGTCCAATCCCCGGGACGAGGTGGCCTTCCGGCGCGTCGTGAACAAGCCGTCGCGCGGCATAGGCGAAACCAGCGCGGAGTCCGTGGTCGAGCTGGCCTTCGCCTCGGGCGGAGACCTGGTGGAGGCGGCCGCGCGGGCCCAGGCCAAGACCTCCCGCTCGCGGGCGGGCCTGGCCGCCTTCGCCTCGTTCATGAAGGAGCTGTCCGGCAAACTCGGTCCCGCCGAGGCGAGCCCAGCCGGAGCGGACTCCCTGGACGAGCCGGACACGGTCCGCGCGCCCCGTGCCGCGGGCGAGTCCCTCTCCGCCGTGGTCGAATGGGCGCTGCGGGAATCGGGCCTCCTGGAATACCACCGCGGCCAGGACGAGATAGCGGGCACGCAGAAGACCTCCAACCTGGACGAGCTGGTGAACGCGGCCGGCGACTATCCCGCCACCCGGAGCGGCCTGTCGGCCTTCCTGGAAGCGGTGGAACTGGACCGGGCCATGTCCTCCGGGGAACCGGGCACGGACGCGGTCACCCTGATCACCATGCACAACACCAAGGGCCTGGAGTTCCCGGTGGTCATCGCCACGGGCATGGAGCAGGGCCTCTTCCCCCGCGACGACGACGAGGGCGACGACCTGGAGGAACAGCGGCGGCTGTTCTACGTGGCCATGACCCGCGCCAAGGACCGGCTGCACCTGACCTACTGCAGGCGGCGGCTCTTCCGCGGCCGGGTGATGGACTACCGCCCCTCGCGCTTCCTGGGCGAGATCCCGCCGAAGCTGTTCACCACCTTCGGCGGGAAGATCGACCTGGGCGCGGCGGCCGCCATGGGCACCTGGCGCCAGGGCGTGGCGGTCTACCACGACGACCACGGTTCCGGCCGCGTGGTGAAGGTGTCTCCTGCCGGCGAAGCCGGGGTCTGCGTCATGGTGCGCTTCGAGACCGGCAGCACCCTGCAGTTCTTCCCCAAGTTCACGCGCAAGCTCGAGATAGTCAAGGACGATTTCTGATGGACGGGAAGGCGGACGGCATGACGGGCGATCTCCTGGGACTCCTGCCCCCGATACGCAGGATACGCGGCAACCGGCTGTACGCGGCCGACGGGCGGCGCTTCCTGGACCTGTGGCTGGACGGCGGTCGCGGCATCCTGGGCGAGCGGGACCGGCACGCGCGCATGTACGCGGCCAACGCCGCCGACAAGGGGCTCTCCCGGCCCTACCCGGGACAGCACGACGCGCGCTTCCGAAAGGCCGTCCTCTCGTGCTGGCCCGGCTGGCCCGGGCTCCGGCTCTACGCGAACGAGGAGCGCGCCCTGGCGGCGGCCGCCCGGGTCCTGGGTTCCCCCGCCGTCCTGTCCGAACCGGTCAGCCGCGGCGGCGAGCGCGGATCGGTCGCCCTCCTCCGCCCCTTCGCGCCGGATCCGGCGGGGCCGGTGCTGGCCCTGCCCCGCCTGCCCTGCCCAGCGGCCTTCGCTCCGGCCTGCCTCCTGTCGCGGGACCCGTCCCTGCTGGCCGGCGAGGGCGGGGATACGGTGCCGCAGATGGCGCTGGTAGCCGCCGCCCGGGCCCTGGATTCCCTGGCAGGCTCGGAACGCGAAGGCTACGGCCCCGCCCTCTGGGAGCGCTGGGACCGGCGCATGGCCGCCTTCTTCGAGCGCCGCGGGCCGTGGCTCCTGGCCTCCGCGGCGCGTGAACGGTACACGGAATTCTTCAGGGCTTCGATCGAGGGCGGCGCACTGGTCGCTCCGGCCTTCGACGAGCCCTGCCTGGTTCCCCCCGACTTCGACGACGGGGAGCTCGTGAAGCTCGCCGCCGCGCTCGCCCGCGCCGGTTTCGGCCCTCGCGACGGAAGCGTCGCCAACGCCGCCGGAAGCGGCGCCTGACGCCGTGGCCGCGACCACCGGGACGGGATCAGACAGGGCGATCGACCGCATCGCTGTCGGGCTCGGCTGCGACGGTCGCCGGGAGCTCGGGCCCGAATGCTGGGCCCTGTGCGCGGGAACCGAGCCGCGCTTCGTCTTGAAGCGCCGGCCCCGTTCGTTCATGCAGTGCGAGTCGGCCTTCCGCCTGCTGCAGGGCGTCTCGGACCCCGACGGCCTCCTCAACAGGCCCTTCGCGCTGGAATCCGACGACAGCTGCTATTATATAACAGAACGATTCGTCCCTGGCGGTACGGATCCTTCGCGTGGTCGCCCGCTCATGCCGGCGCTCTTCGCCAGGCTCGCCCGCTTCCACTTGGCCAACCGCGGGCCCGGCCCGGTACGCTCCATGTACTCCGACGGGGCCGGGTTCCCCACAGTGCGCGAAATGCTGGAGGCGGAGTTCGCCTATCACGAGGGATTCTAGGACCTGGGGGACCGCATCGACGAGTGCCGCTCCCGCGTGATGGAGCTGGACGGGGGTTTCTCCACGGTGCTGCACGGGGACGTCCACCTGGGCAATCTGGTGGCGCGGGACGGAACGGCGGTGCTGGTCGACACGGAGTGGTCCCTCGTCGGACTCAACCTGTTCGAGTTCGAGCACGTGGACCTGTTCGACGTCGGCCGCGATTACCCCGAGCGCATACGGGCCGGCGCCCGGGAATGCTGCCTGGCCTACTTCGGCGAACTGGGCATCGGGACGCGGCGCGCGGCGGAGCTGATGAACGCCTTGGGCGTCCTCAAGGTGATGCGGCAGAACACCTACGCGAAGTACAAGCGGGACGACGCGATGCTCGCTGCCATACCCGGGGCCCTGGAAGCGGCGCTCGCTGGAACCGTCCTCGGCTAGGCCAGCGGCCCAGGCGCGCGCGGCTTGAGGTTGAGCGCCAGGACCGCCGCCAGGATGAGCGAGCCGCCGGCCAGCTGCAGGGGCGAGAGACGTTCCCCCAGGAGCAGGGCCGACAGCGCTATGGTCACCAGGGGCTCCACCGTGGAAACCAGCGAGGCGTCGGCCGCCCCGATCCGGCGCATGGACGCGAACAGGGTCACGATGGGTATCACCGCAGCTACCACGAGCACACCGAGAATGGCCAGGCCGGCGGCATCCGACGGAGGGAGCATCAC
>JAKLIU010000219.1 GCA_022709445.1 Spirochaetota bacterium
ATTTCGCGCACATCGGCAACATGCGCCCCTACGTGCTGCACGACACCCTGGTCCGCGCCCTGCGCTGGATGGGCTACCAGGTGACGCACGTGATGAACCTGACGGACGTTGGCCACCTGACCGGGGACGACGACTCGGGCGTGGACCGCATGGTCAAGACCGCGCAGGAAAAGCACAAGTCCGTGCTGGAAGTGGCGGAGTTCTACACCGAGGCCTTCTTCAGGGACACGGAGCGCCTGAACATCGCGCGGCCGGACGTGGTCTGCAAGGCCACCGAGCACGTGCGGGAGATGATCGAGCTGATCGGGCGCATGGAGGCCAGGGGCTTCACCTACATGGCCGGCGGCAACCTGTATTTCGACGTTTCCAAATTCCCCTCCTACGGCGAGCTGGCCATGCTCAAGCTGGACGAACTGCAGTCCGGCGCGCGCATCGAGGTGGACGCGAACAAGCGCAATCCCAAGGACTTCGTGCTCTGGTTCACCAAGAGCAAGTTCGAGGACCAGGCCCTGCAGTGGGACAGCCCCTGGGGCAGGGGATACCCCGGCTGGCACATCGAGTGCTCGGCCATGAGCATGAAGTACCTGGGCGAGAGCTTCGACATACACGCCGGCGGCATCGACCACATTCCCGTGCACCACACCAACGAGATAGCCCAGAGCGAGGCGGCCACCGGCAAGAAGTGGGTGCGCTACTGGATGCACAACGAGTTCCTGGTGGTCGACAAGGGCAAGATGAGCAAGAGCAAGGGCAACTTCCTCACGCTCCAGACCCTGGTGGACGCGGGCTACAAGCCGCTCGACTACCGCTACCTGCTCCTGGGCGCGCACTACCGCTCCCAGCTGCAGTTCAGCTGGGATTCCCTGGACTCCGCGCGATCCTCGCTGCGCTCGCTGACCGAGCGCGTGCTTGCCCTGCGCGAGAACGCCACGCCGGAAGGCGCGGACGGACCCGCGGTCGCCCCGCTGGCCTCGCTCGGGCCCGCGGCACGCGCGCGCCTGGACGCCTTCCGCGCCGCCATCGAGGACGACCTGAACACGCCGCGGGCCCTCGCCGAGCTCTGGGGTCTCCTGCGCGAGCAGAAGCTGCCGGCCTCCGAGGCCCTGTCCGCCGCGTTCGAGATGGACCGCGTGCTTGGCCTGGGCCTGGAGGGGCTCAGGCGCGAGGAAGCCCCGGCGGTGGACCCGGCCCTGGCCGCCGAGGTGGAAACGCTGATCACGGAGCGGGCGGAGGCCAAGAAGGCCAGGGACTGGGCCAGGGCCGACGCGATCCGCGACGGTCTCAAGGCCCGCGGCATCGTCCTCGAGGACGGTCCGGCGGGGACCTCGTGGAAGACGGTTTGAGAGCCGTAACGGACGGAGGTCCTCGCTTGTTTGAACCGAGGAAGGGCGGCATGGAGGACGGTTTCCGGGCCCTGTACGACGAGACCTTCACCATGCTCTTCCGCGTCGCCCGGCGCATCACCGGCTCCGACGAGTCGGCCGAGGACGTGGTGCACGACTCGTACATCAAGGCCGTGGAGCGCTGGGACATCTTCCCCACCCGGGACGACGCCAAGTTCTGGCTCATCCGGGTGGTGAAGAACAACGCCCTGAACTGGATCAAGCGCAAGGGCCGGGAGCAGAAGGTCTACCAGCGGTATTTCAAGGAAATGGACGACGGGAGCGAGTCTCCCGAGGCCGAGACCATTCGCGCGGAATCCGAGGGCGAGGTCAGGCGCGGCCTGGACCGCCTGCCGGAGAAGTTCAGGACGGTGCTCATACTCAAGGAATACGGCCTCCTGAACTACAAGGAGATCGGGCGGGTCCTCGGGATAACCGAGGGGAACGTGAAGGTGCGGGTGTTCAGGGCGCGCGAGGCCCTGGGGGCCCGCATGCGGGAGGATGGTGACGATGTGTCCAGATCGTGAACTGTTGTCTGCCTGGGTGGACGGCGAGGTCCCGTCTCCCTGGAAGGAAACGCTCGAGCGGCACCTAGCCGCGTGCGGGGACTGTTCGGCCGCCGCGGCGCGCATGAAGGCCCTCTCGGCGGCCCTGTCCTCCGAGTCCGGTTCCCTCGACGCGGCCGCCGCCCTGGCCAAGGCCCGGGTCCTGGACCGCCTGTTCGAGTCCCGCCCGTACCGCGCTCCCCGAGCCTGGGCCAGGAAGTTCGTCCTGCCGGTCCCGGTGGCGGCCGCCGCCCTGGTCGGCTTCGTGGCCATGGGCTTCGCGCTCGCCCAGAGCGGGGCCCGCAACGCGGAACTCAGGCTGGCCGTGCAGCGCGCCTCCGAGGCGCCGTCGGTCGCCGCCAGCGGCCTGGGCATGGAATCCATCATAGAGTACCTGGCCAAGCAGGACGCCGGCGTCAACATAACCATCACCCTGCCCACGGGCTCCGCCATGGAGGCCCCGGGCGAGCCGTTCATGATCCGCGAGGCGGATTTCCAGCCGGGCGGCGGCAAATGAGGCGCGTCCTCGCCTTCGCCCTGGCGGCGCTGTCCGCCTTCCCGGCCGCCGCGCAAACCGCGCCGGCGGCCGTGCCCCCCCTGCCCAAGCCCGGCGCCCCGTCCGCGGGCGAACCTGGTTCGCTTGCCTCCATACCGGCGGCCCTGCTCGGCGACGCGATCACCGTTTCCATCGTGGCCACGGTGGCCCAGGCTGAAGGCACGCCGCCCTGGGAAGCCAAGCAGGTCAAGTACACCATCCCGGGCACCTCGGTGACCGTCAAGATGGTGGGCAGCGAAGTGGCGGTCATGATCACCGTCACCCCGCACCGGACCCAGTCCGGGGAACTGCTCCTGGTGGCGCAGGGCCAGGTCTGGTACAAGGACGGGGAAGCCGGCCTGCGGTACCGGACCACGCTGGACACCATTTCGGTGGCCTACGGCGAGCGTCTCTTCTTCTACCCGCTGGGCGCGGGCGCGGGCGGCCAGGCGCCGCTCCGCATCGAGATGGTCCTGGACAGGTACAAGCCGGACGTCGCCCCGTCCGATCCGGCGGGCCAGGACGGGCAGGAGAAGGCCGGACCGTGAGGATAGCGATCTCGCCGGGACGCTCGCGGCCCGATCCGCGGAAGAAGCGCGCCGGCATCTACCTCGGCGCCGGACTGGCCCTGGCGGCCGCGCTGGCCGTGGCGGGCGGGCTGTACCTGAAGCGCGCCTCCATGCCGCTGGTGCTGGCCGTCGACCCGGCCATCGGGGACCCGGGCACGACAATCAGGATAGCCGGGCGCAACTTCGGGGACGAGCGAGGCGACTCCCGCGTGGAGTTCGACGACGCCGCGCCGACGGCCTCGTCCTACCTGTCCTGGAGCGATGGGCTCATCGAGGTGCGCGTCCCCCACTACGCGGAATCCGCCCTGGTCCGGGTCCGCACCCGCGCGGGCGCCTCGAACGCCAGGATGTTCATGAGCAAGGCCCTGCTGCCCTACCGCGCGGAGGGATCCACGGCCGGTGCGGTGGCTCCGGTCATCGAATCGCTCTCCGCGGATTCAGGCTCCGTCGGTTCCGTGCTGGTGATCCGGGGACTCAACTTCGGGGCCAACAAGGACGACTCCGAGCTGCTCTTCGCCTGGAACGGCTCCACCGCCTTCGGCTCGGCCCAGGAGGCCTCCGTCTCCAGCTTCGTGGTGCCCGATCCCTCCACCGGGGAGTACCTCTCCTGGTCGGACAAGGAAATCAAGGTGTGCGTCCCCGACGGCGCGGTATCCGGGAGCCTGTTCGTCCGGACCGCCCGGGGCACCAGCGACGGCAGGTACTTCCAGGTGTCATCCGGGGTCGGGACCAAGTCCTACACCGGCAGCCGCACCTATTCCATTTCCTCCTTCGTCACGATCTCCAGGGTCAAGTCGGCCGGCGCCAACGCGCTCTTCATCTGGATGCCCTTCCCCACGCTCTCGGCCACCCAGCATGGCGTCAAGAGCCTGGGCCGGTCGGTCGATCCCCTGGTGCCGGACTACAAGGGCCTGTCGGTCTACCG
>JAKLIU010000022.1 GCA_022709445.1 Spirochaetota bacterium
ATCAAGATGATGAGCCAGCTCTTCGGCGACCGCGCGGTCATCGCCAACGCCACCGGCTGCTCGTCCATCTACGGCGGCAACCTGCCCACCACCCCGTACTGCCAGCGCGAGGACGGCCGCGGCCCGGCCTGGAGCAACAGCCTCTTCGAGGACGCCGCCGAGTTCGGCATGGGCATGCGCCTGAACGCCGACAAGATGACCGAGTACGCCCGCGAGCTCGTGGCCGCCAACAAGGCCGCCATCGGCGCCCAGCTGGCCGACGCCATCCTCGGGAACGCCATGGCCGACGACGCCTCCATCGAGGCGCAGCGCGCCGACGTGGCCAGGCTCAAGAAGGCCCTCGAGGGCAAGAAGGATTCCTGGGCCAAGGAACTGGTCAACGTATCCGACTACCTGATCCGCCGCTCGGTCTGGATCCTCGGCGGCGACGGCTGGGCCTACGACATCGGCTTCGGCGGCCTCGACCACGTCATCGCCTCCGGCCGCAACGTCAACCTCATGGTCCTGGACACCGAGGTCTACTCCAACACCGGCGGCCAGATGTCCAAGGCCACCCCCTTCGGCGCCGTCGCCAAGTTCGCCGCGGCGGGCAAGGACATCGGCAAGAAGGATCTGGGCATGATCGCCATGAGCTACGGCTACGTGTACGTGGCCCAGGTGGCCATGGGCGCCAACCAGCTGCAGACCCTCAAGGCCATCCGCGAGGCGGAGAGCTACGACGGCCCGTCCATCGTCATCGCGTACAGCCACTGCATCAACCACGGCATCGACATGATGAAGGGCATGAACCAGCAGAAGCTGATCGTCGAGTCCGGCATCTGGCCGCTCTACCGCTACGACCCGCGCCTCGTGGCCCAGGGCAAGAACCCCTTCCAGCTGGACAGCAAGGAACCCGCCCTGGACAAGGTCGCGGAGTTCATGGCCAGCGAGACCCGCTTCCGCACCCTCCGGGCCGCGGACGCCGGGCGCGCGGACATGCTCCTGGCCAAGGAGAAAGCCCTGGTCGAGCGCAGGTTCAAGGAGTACAAATACCTTTCCGAGCGCCCGTTCTGACGAACGTACGCTCGTGCTGATGCGGCCATCGCGGGCTCTCCGCCGCGATGGCTGACCCCGGATTCGACCGGACACGCGTGCGTGCCGGTCAACCCGGAGGCCCTGGAATCAGGGACCGCTCCCAGCCGGGGGCGGTCTTTTTTTTCACCTCTGGCTTCCGGATGATGGCGCCTGCCGCCCGAGGCGGCACCGCGCTCTCCGCTGCAATCTCGCTGCGCGAGGATTTCCGCTTCGATCGCTGGCGCTGGCTTGACGATCGGAGAGCGGGGCCGTATGTTTCATTCATCGCATTCGCGATGAAGCGTGGAGACGACTCCACCACCGCACGGTACCGGACGGGACGGCCCGAACCCAATGCTGGGGGAGGTTGCCATGTCGCCATACGGTTGACGCTCCATCATGCACTCCACCGCTCACTTTACCGTCGCCCCTGCGGCGACGCACCCGGGACCTCACGGCGGTCCCAATCCGGAGGCTGGCATGAAACGCTTCATCATAGAACAGGATTTTTGGGACATCTTCCCGGACGCGAGAATAGGGGTGGTGCTGTGCCTCGGCGTGGACAACGCGCGGCGCAGGAACGACCGGTTCGGGACCATGCTCCGGGAGGCGGAACTGGCGGCCCGCGCACATATCGGGAACGAGGTGTTCAGCGAGAACCCGGTGGTAAAGACGTGGCGGGAAGCCTACCGGAGGTTCAAGACGAAAGGCGGCGCCCGGTGTTCAATCGAGGCGCTCCTCAACCGGGTTGCCAAGGGCAATACTCTCCCGTCCATCAACCCGCTCGTGGACATCTACAACTCGGTTTCCCTGACCTACGGCTTCCCCTGCGGAGGCGAGGATATCGACGCATTCGCCGGGGAGGTCCGGTTGACCGTCGCCACCGGCGGCGAGCCATTCGTCACCCTGGGGTCGGACGAGAACGCGCCGCCCCAGCCCGGGGAGGTCGTCTACAAGGACGAAGCGGGGGCCATCTGCAGGTGCTGGAATTGGAGGGAGTCAGTCCGCACCATGCTCACGGAGAACACCCGGAACGCCTTCCTCTGCATGGAACTGCCGGACACTGGCCGGACTGCGGAGCTGGAGGCCGCGCTGGCGGAGCTGGCCCGTTTGGTGCGTGAGCATCTGGCCGGCGAGTGCCGGACCGCGCTTGTGGATTCCAGCCACCGGGAACTTCAGCTCGAATAGCCGATCGCCGGCATGAGGTTCAGGACTGCCCGGAGGCCTACGCGGCCGAACTGGCCGCCGACGGGCGGGACCCCGCGCGCTGGCTGGCGGCCAGGCACGGGGGCGGGATCGTCGGCGTGGTGCTGGTCGACCCGCAGGAGCAGGGCGGGCACCCGTTCATGGAAGTCAAGGAGATGGCCGTGGTTCCCGCCTGGCGGCGCAAGGGCGTCGCTCGCGCCCTGCTGGCCTCCGCCCTGGACGCCGTGGTCGCGGACGGCGCTGACGACGTCCGCCCCTGCACGGTCGAGCAGTTCAGGACGCGGGCCATCGACCTCTACGCCTCCGTGGGCTTCCGCCGCTTCAAGGACTTCCCCCGCTACCGCAAGCCCATGCCGGACTGAGCCCGGGTCGCGAGGGCGGCGAGGGTCTCCTCCCGGGAGTGGCGCGCGTAGAGATCGGGGCGAATGACGAAGTCCCAGGATCCCGACCGGGTGAAGCGCTCGCCGCCGAAGCCCGACTTGAACCGCGTCAGGCCGTCCAGGGGGTGCCCCTCGGCTCCGGGAGGCCCCACGCCCATGAGATCGAAGGTGCGGAGGCCGGCGGCCGCGCAGTCGAGCATCACGCGATGGAGTATGGCGCTCGGCCCGGCCGCCTCGCGGCGCTCGCGGGACGAGGCCGCGAAGAGGTACCACGCGTCGCGCCCGTCGTTCGCCACCACCGCGGCCGCCACGGGCTCGTCGGCGCTCAGGGCCAGGTAGAGCTCCAGACCCAGGCCGTGCCTGGCCGACGAGCTGAACAGTTCCCGCAGTCCCGCTTCCTCCAGGCCCCGGATGCCGTGGCGCCGCGCGGTCTGGGAATGCAGGAGGGCGAAGGCCGGCACCCCGTCCACGCCGGCATGCGTCACGCGCGTCCCGCGCCGCCTGGCCAGTCCCACCGCGTGCCTGACCCGGCCCGCCATCCGCTTGCACAGTTCGCTGCCGTCGCCCAGGTCCACCAGCATGGTATCCGGCGGGAAGCTCTCCACGGCCGATTTCCTGAAGCGCCGCGTGACGGTTGAAGCGTTCATCCTGAGTTCCTGCAGGTCCGCGGGGAGCGGGCGCCCCTCCATGTCCAGCCAGGCCGGCTCAGCCAGCTCCCAGCGCATGAAAGCGCATCCGGCCGGCAGGGCGTGCATGGCCCTCCGGCTCAGGTCCTCGAGCGCGGCGCCAAGGTCGTCGGCATTCCATGGGAACGGGTGACAGAGGTCCGGGCCGCGCAGGTCCGCGGTCCCGCGGACCATGTAGCCGGAACGCGGCAGGCGCCTGCCCAGGAGCCTGATGCCGGCCCCGGCGTCCATCATGGTCCAGCCCCGCCCGGCCTTCCACTCCAGCCAGGCCGGGTGCGTGAACAAACCTGTCGGCGCCGCCCTACCCGTCGTGGCGTACACGGTCGAGCCTCACGTTGATCGTGCCCCCGGGGCAATCGTAGCCGAACGACTCGCCCACGCCGCGCCCGAGCAGAGCGGAGCCCAGCGGGGTGAGCACGGAGATGCGGCCCAGCGATATGTCGGCGTCCTTGGGCAGGACCAGGCGGTACTCGTAGACGGAACCGTCGTCGAGGTCGGTCAACGACACGGAGGCGCCGATTCCCGCGCCGCCGGGGACCGTCCCGGGTACGTCGTGGACGACGGCTTCGCGGAGCCTGCGATGGAGGAACTCGGCCCGCTCCGGGCGGCCGCTCCTCCTCAAGGCAAGCGACAGGGCGGACAGCCGCCTGTAATCAAGATCGGTCAGCGCGCATGCGTGCATTCGTTCCCCCTTTCCGGTACGGTGCATGGTGATGGCCTACCATACCGTCCGGCGGGGGCCTGGCCCACGGCCACTGTCCTTGTAGGGAACTTGTATGCCACCCTGCAGGGTGCGCGGGGGAGCGGGACCGCGGCGCCGGGGACCGGCGATCAGGAACCGACGGGCGGGGAGTCCGAGAGCAGGCCGGACAGGTTCACGCCCCTGTCGGTCACGCGCAGCTTGCGGCGGATATTGTGTCGATGACGCTCGACCGTGGCCGGGGAAATGCCCAGGAGGGCCGCGATTTCCTTGCTGGTCCTCCCGTTGCGGACCTGCACCGCCACCTCGCGCTCGCGCTGGCTGAGCGTCGGGTCCCGTGCCGGTCCGGGTCCCAGCTCCGCGACCCCGCGGCCGAGTTCCGCGGCCAGGAGCTCCACGTAGGACGAGCGTCCCGCCGGGGAGAGCGACGGGTCGCGGGCCCGCTCCGCCAGGGGGATGATGTCCGAAGCCAGCCAGTGCCTGAAGGAGCGGAGCGTCTCCTTGCGCTCGTCCTCTATCATGGAGACGATCTCCCTGAGCGCGACGTTCTTCGCGCCCAGGCTCTCGCTGCTCGCGCGCAGGCGGGCGATGAGCGAGGAGGTTCGCAGCACCGAGGCCGTGATGGCGACCACGGAGCGCAGGAGCGCCTTCTCCTGCGGCAGGAAATCCGGCGCGCCCGCTCCGTATTCGAGCCGTATGCCGCCCCGCCAGCCTATCGAGGGATCCTCGGGCAGGGCTTCCTCGATCGACCGGATGGATTCGCCCGCGGGCTTCCTGCCGCTGGATACGGAGAAGGCGCCGGCGGCCCCTCCCGAGTCCAGGGAAACGCTGCAGTACGCCCGCTGCCCGTCGCTCATCGCGTCGCGCAAGGCCCTGGCAATGCCGGTCGCCGCCTTCCGGGGTTCCGGGGCCTCGGCGCCCAGGAGGCTGATCGCGTGCATGCAGGCCAGTTCTTTTTCCCGTTCCCTGAGGATGGCATCGGCGCTCATGACTGCATGATACCCTGTTTTCGCACTCGGCGCACGCCCCGTACGCACGGCTGCGTTGACAAGCGGCAGGGCCGGCTCTAGGCTTCCTTCATGAACACCCCATGCCGTTCCTGGCCGGCCGCCGTCGCTGCGGCCCTGTCGCTCGTTTCCATCTCGTGCGGCCGCGAGCCCGACGTAGCCGTGCTGCCCGACGCCAAGGTCCTGCTCTATGCCGAGTTCACGCAGGAGGTGAACAGCTTCTCGCCGGTGCTCACCACGGAGCGGGATTTCCGCGCGGGGGTGCTGCTCTACGGCGAGCAGGTGGCCCTCGAAGCGCCCGGGAGGAAGCAGCAGCTCGCCGGCTTCCTGCGGGCCGTGGCCGACGTGGGGCAAGGGTCCCTGCGCGCGGTGCCCATCCTGCAGGCGGACTCCATGTCGGGCGGCCCCCTCGAGCGGGCCTTCTACGAACGGATCAAGGCGGACATCCTATCGGCAGTCGCGGCCGCGCCGCGGGTGGACGGGGTGTACCTGTCCCTGCACGGCGCCATGGGCGTGGAGGGCATGATCGACCCGGAGGGGGACCTCCTCGTCGCGCTGCGGGAACTCCTGGGGCCAGGGGTGCCCATAGCGGCCAGCTTCGACCTGCACGCCAACATCACGGAGCGGCGGACGCGGAGCGCGACCGTCATGGTGGGCTACCGCACCAACCCGCACCGCGACCATTACTCCACCGGCCGCCGCGCCGGCGAGCTGCTCGCGCGCACCGTCCTGGGGGAGATCAAGCCGGTCATGGCGGTGAACAAGCTGGCCCTGCTCAAGGGCGGCGGCATGAACATAGATTTCCTGAAACCGTTCAGCCGCGTCTTCCGGGCCATGAAGGGCATGGAGAAGCGGGAAGGGGTGCTGGATGTCTCCATGTTCCCCGTGCACATCTGGATCGACGACCCGGAGCTGGGGTATTCCACCATCGCGATCACCGATGGCGACCCCGAGCTGGCACGCGCCACGGCGGACGAAATCGCGGACCTGGCGTGGGAGGCCCGCACGGTACCCACGCCGCCTGGCGTGAGCCCGGAGGACGCGGTGGACGCCGCGCGCAAGGCCTGGCTCGCGCGGGCCCTGGGCACGGTGGTATTCTGCGACGTCTCCGACGCCGTGGGCACCGGCACGCCCGGGGAGAGCACCTGGATCCTGAAGGCCCTCCTGGAGCGCGGGAGCGACCTGGTGTCGTATCTGTGCCTGCGCGACGCCGTCGCCGCCGGGGCCGCGTTCGCCGAGCCCGTGGGCAAGGAGATCAGCCTGTCGGTGGGCGGCAAGCTCGACCTGGTCTACAACAGGCCCATCGACTTCACGGGCACCGTCGCGTGGAAGGCCGAGACCTCCTACGGCAAGACCGTCATCCTGAGGCACGGCGGCATCCACCTCGTCCTGTCCGAGCTTCCCATGGCCGGCACCAAGCCGGGCGATTTCACGGCGCTGGGACTGTCGGTCTGGAAGGCTGACATCGTGGTGGTCAAGAACCTCTTCCCGTTCCGCTACAACTTCCTGCTCCAGAACCGCAAGACCGTCAACGTGATGTCCCGCGGGCTGTCCAACACGGATGTCTTCCAGCTGGAATACCGCCTCCTGCCGCGGCCCATCTACCCGTTGGACGAAATCGACACCTGGCGCCGTCCCCAGGCGCAGCCCTGATTCACGCGCAGGGATGCGCGGAATCACATGTCCCCAATCCGCGGAATGGCCCCGCCATTCCGCGATGTCGCGATTTTTGCAGGGATGCAAAAATCGCGACTACTCTTCGAAGGCCAGCTCCGTCTTCATCTCGGCGACCTGCGCCAGGGTCTGGTAGATGGAGCAGTACCTCCCGGCCAGCTCCGCCGACTGATCGAAGCCGGCGCGGGACTCGGGCTTGACGATCGTGAGCCTCACGGTCACCCAGGCCAGGGTCGTGGGCACCTGTTCGCGCTTCTCGCCCGACACCTCGACGCGGGCTGAGCCGAAGGCCAGGCGCTTCTTCTCCGCGATGTCCAGGAAGGTGGCGTAGTAGCAGGACGCGAGCGCGCCCAGGAGGAGGTCGTAGGGCGAAGCCTTGCCCGCCCCCGGACCAATGGGCACCCGCGCGTCGCGCACCGTGACCAGCTCGCCCTGGAACCCCTCCCCGAAATGAACCGTCGCCTTGATGACCGCCATGATGCCCTCCCTTGCCGCGACGCAGTGTACGGGAAGGCGGGCTCGCTGGCAAGCGTGGTTCAGTCCCCCGGCAGGCACGTTCCAGCGCGGCTTGGCCCGGGATGGATGAACGGAAGGGAAAACGGTATCCTTGCACCCATGCCCAAGACGGGCTGGAAGCCCGTGCGGATCGCCGGGGAACGGCCGGGAAACGCCGCAGGGTCCAAGCCGGCATGAAGGAGCATCTCCATGGAGAACAATATCCTGTTCGCTTTTTCACTGACGCTGTTCGCCGGATTATCAACCGGCATCGGCAGCCTGATCGGCCTCGCTTCGAAAAAATTCAATCCCAAGCTGCTCACGATCTCCCTGGGATTCTCGGCGGGCGTCATGATCTACGTTTCGCTGGTGGAGATATTCGCAAAGGCGAAGGATTCATTGAGCGCAGCGCTGGGGGAGAAAGCCGGCTACCTGTGGACGGTCGTGGCCTTTTTCGTCGGCATCCTCATCATAGCGCTGATAGACAAACTCATACCTTCCTACGAGAATCCGCATGAACTGAACGTGGCGGAAAAAATCGAGTCAGCCTCTGAAAAGGAAAAACGCAAGCTGTTGCGGATGGGGATCTTTTCCGCCCTGGCCATCGGCATCCACAATTTCCCGGAAGGCCTGGCCACGTTCATGGGCGGCCTGGCGAATCCAGCATTGGGCATCAGCATCGCCGTCGCCATCGCCATCCACAACATCCCGGAGGGCTTGGCGGTATCCGCCCCGATCTACTACGCGACCAAAAGCAGGAAGAAAGCCTTCTTCTATTCCTTCCTGTCCGGCCTGTCCGAACCGGTCGGGGCGATCATCGGGTACTTCATCCTGCGGTCGTTTTTCAACGAGACCACGTTCGGCTTCATCTTCGCGTCCGTCGCGGGCATCATGGTATACATCTCCCTCGACGAACTGCTCCCCACCGCGGAGGAATACGGTGAGCACCATCTGGCCATAGGCGGACTGATAGGGGGGATGCTGGTCATGGCGGCGAGCCTCCTGCTGTTCATGTGAGGAACCGGCCCGCGCCGCTCACCCTCCCGCGCCGCCTGCCATCACTGAGGGCAGGCGCATCTCCACCAGGAAGCGGCCGTCATCCAGGACCCGCGCGGCGACGCTCCCGCCGTGCAGGTCGACGATCCCCTTGCAGATCGCCAGGCCAAGTCCCAGGCCTCCGCCCGGGGCGCCTGGAGTGGACGGCCGCGTTGCGCAGCAGGTTGGCCACGGCCTGGGAGATCATGGCCGGATCCAGGACGACCAGGACCGCGCTGTCACCACCGGCGATCTCCAGCGCTCGGCCCCGCAACCCGTCGGCGGAGCCGCCGGCTGCATCCTGGGCAAGCTCGGCCAGGCTGACCGTTTCGCGCCTCGGCGCCAGGATGCCGGCCTCCATGCGATTGTAGCCCAGGATCTCGCCCACCAGCCGGTCCAGGCGCTCGCTGGCCCCGATCGCCTCGGCGAGCAGGGCCGCCCTGGCTTCCGCCGGCATGTCCAGGCCCCGGTCCTGGAGGGCGGTCAGGCTGCCGAGAATGGCCGTCAGCGGAGTCCTGAGTTCATGCGAAACGGAGTCCAGGATGAGGGAGGAAATGCGCTGGGACTCCAGGGCCATGGCGACGCTCCGTCCGCGGCTCTCCGAGCGGGCCCGTTCAAGGGCCAGGGCCAGGGTCCGGCCGATGGACAGGACCAGGGCGTCGTCGCTCCTGGTCCATGGCCCGGCGCCAGCGGTGCGGAGGCCGATCACCCCGATGGCCCCGCCACCGGCGGCCACGGGCAGGTATCGAAGCGCGGCTCGGGAAAAGGTGTCGGTCCCCGCGCCGCAGACGGCGCCCTCGCGCAGGGCGTACCCGGCGGCGTCCCTGTCAGGACCCTCGGCGGGAACCCGGGCGGAACCCTGGCCGACCGCCGGCAGCGAGCCACCGTCGTCCGGCATGAGCACCGCGACCTCCCTGCCGAAATGCCCCTGGATCAGGCCGGCCGCCGCCGCCGCCGCGCCTTCGGCGGTGTGGCACTCGGCCAGGCGGCGCGAAGCCGCGAGCAGCACGGCGTTCCTGCGGTCCCGGTCCGCGAGCAGGCGTTCCCGCGAGCGCTTGGAGGCGGCCAGCCCGCCGGTGACCGAGGCCACCAGGAAATACGTCCCGAAGAGTATGGCGTCCTCCAGCCTCGCGATCCGAAAGGTAAGTATGGGCGGGATGAAGAGGAAGTTGAGCGCGAGCGCGGAGAGGACGGCGAAGCCGGCCACGGGAACCGGGTCCGCCAGGAAGGACAGTCCGAGGACCGCGCCGAGGAACAGGAGCGCCAGGCTCCGGTAGCCGACCAGGGGCAGGAGCAGGGCCCCGAGCGCCACCGTGAGGAGGAAGGCCGCGGCGGGCAGGACCAGCTGGCCGCGCCTCCCGGAGCCGAACCGCCGGAGGGCCGCGCCGGGACCGGGACGCCCGGCGGCCTGGTCCTGGACCACCACCACGTCGGTGGACCCGGCCCCGCGCACGATGCGGTCCGACACGGTCACCCGGTGGGGGAAGAGGCTTGCCGGCGAGAGGCCCGAGCGGCCGATGACGATCATCCACGCGCCGAGCTCGCGAGCCTTTGCCAGCACGGTGCCGGCTATGTCCTCGCCTTGGATCACGACGGTATCCGCCCCGAGCCTCCTGGCGAGCGCCAGGTTCTCCTCCAGCCGGAGCGCGTCTGCCCGGGAGAGTTCGGCTCCGGTCTGCACGTGCAGCGCGGTCCAGCCGGTGCGCAGGGCGTAGGCGGTCCGGCGCGCCCAGCGCACCAGGTAGGCGGAGCCGGGAGCCGGTCCGACGGCCACCAGGAGCCCGCCGCCCGGATCGGCGCCCGCCAGGGGCGTGCCATCGGCCGAGCTCCTGCCGTCCAGGTCCCTGCGGGCGCGGCGGGCGGCGTACTGCAGGGTCAGTTCCCGCAGGATGCCCGCCGGACCGTCGCCGGCCGGATCACCGGGAGACAGGTCCACCACCCGGATCTCCTCCGCGCGGTCCAGGAAAGTGTCGGGCACCCGCTCGCGAAGCGGCTGGCCGGCGAGCGATTCCACGATGCCCGAGTAGCTCTCAACCTGCCCTATGTCCACGGCGGTCAGGACCGAGATACCGTGGTCCAGGAGTTCGAGCGCGTCCTGCCAGCGCCTGGCGTGCCGAGCCCCGGGCGCGTTGGGACGGGCCGGCTCGTCTATCACCGCCAGCTCGGGCCCGCGCTCCAGGAGGGCATCCACGTCCAGCTCCCCGCCCGGCGCGCCACCGGAATCGACGGCGGCCAGCGGCATGAGTTCCAGGCCATCGAGCAGCCTGGACGGCTCGGCCCGGCCCCTGGTCGCCACGCAGGCGACGACCACGTCACGTCCGCCGGCCGCGGCTGCATGCGCCGCCCCGAGCATGGAGCATGTCTTGCCGACCCCGGGCGCCACTCCCAGGAAAACCGAGAGACGGCCGGGTTTGGCCGGGCCGGGCCCGGCGGGGGGCGTGGACGCAGGACTGTCGTCGCTCCGGGGTGCTTCCATGGGAATGCTAGGAGTATCGCCCGCGAGGGAGGGCTTGCCAAGTCCGGGCCGGGCTGGCGGCGAAGGCTGACACGCCCAGGAAGCGGCCGGCCAGCAGGACGGCTCCGGGCAGGCCGGCCCAGCCGGAACCGTCGGCGGCGGCCAGGGCCGCGCATGCGGACAGCAGCACCATGGCCGCCCCGAGCGACGGCAAAACGGCATCCCGCGGCTTGGCGCCCTCCCGCGGGAAGGCTGCTGCCCCCTGCATCGACAGCCCGGCGGCAGCGGGCGGGACGAGGCGGAGCGCCGCCACGGTGGCGATGAGGCAGGGCATGAGGACCGGGAGCGAGCCGGCGGGGACCAGTCCGCTTTCCCCCAAAGCCGCCGCGGCTGCGAACGCCGCCCCCGCGAGCGGGAACAGCCAGCGGAAGGCGAGTCTGCCGGTACTGCGCATGCCGCTCAGCTCGCCGAACAGGGCGGGCAGGGAAGCCGCCGCGAGGACCGCGCACCAGGCGGCCAAGCCGGAGCCGCCCTCCAACAGAGCCGCGGCGCCGGAAGCCGGGATAGGCGCCAGCATCCAGACGGTTGCGCGCGGAAGCCCGGGCGTCATCGTCAGGTGCGGACCGACCCGATTCGGCTCGCTCCCGCGCGCCGGTCCCGCCCCGAACCGGTCGAAGAAATCCCCGAGCGACGCGATCTTCCGGCGCGAACAGGCCCGGACCGCCAGTAGGGTCAGCCACAGACCCGTGAGTACGCTCGCGGATGCCCACGCGGACAGCCCCGCGACCGCGGCCAGGCTGCGCGGAGCGACCCCGGCTCGGAAGGCGATCCCCGGGAAACCTGCCATGAAGGAGAGCCCTGCCTCGAGCGCGGCGAGCGGAGCCAGCCCGGGCAGCTCGCCGCCCAGCGGGAGACGGCCCTGGCTGACGAGCACGGCGACCAGGAAACCCAGGGCCGCCGCGTGGAACCACAGCAGGCCTGCCAGCGGGAACGCGGCGCGGGCGTGATACGGAAGCGCCGTCACCGCGTGCGACGTCACCGCGTGCGCCGTCACCGCGTGCGCCGTCACGGCATGGCGTCCGTGCAGCCCGGGTCCGCGCGCGCTTCCGCCCAGGCTCCGCGCCAGGGCATGTCCCAGCCAGGGACCGGCCGCGAGGGCGGCGCAGGAGGCAGGTATCGCGACGGCAAGGTCCAGGCCCATGATCGTCTCCATGTCACGCTCCTCGTGAAGAGCATACTCCCGCGGCGCGCGGCGGGCCGTAGAGAGCGTGTTAAGGCAGGAGGCGGAACGGTTAAGAAGCAGTAAAGAAAGCGGGCCGGCTCAGGCGGGAAGATCGTCGGGATTGCACAGCCGGTAGCCTATCCCCGGTTCGTTCAGGATCAGCTCGGGGGAAGCTGGATCCCGTTCCAGTTTTTTCCTGAGCGCGCTGACGTAGACCCGAAGGCTCCCGTCGTCCCCGGTCTCCGGTCCCCACACCTCGCGCAGGAGCCGGTCCCGCGTGACGATCTTTCCGGCGGCGCGGGCCAGGGCGGCCAGCACCGCGTATTCGGTCGGGGTCAGCTTGACCTGCTGCCCGTCCACCTCCAGGTCCCGGGAGCCCAGGTCGAAGCGGACCCGGCCGGTGCGGAATACCTCCACCGCCTCTGGCGAGCGGCGCCGGTGCACGCTCAGGAGCCGGGCCAGGAGTATGCCCGTATGGAAGGGCTTGACCACGTAGTCGTCCGCGCCGTTCTCCAGGAGCGACACGATGTCGGCCTCCGAGTCCCGCACGGACACGATCACCACCGGGACGCCGCTCCAGGAACGCAGGCGCTCCAGCACCGCCTTGCCGGGCAGGTCGGGAAGGTTCAGGTCCAGGAGCACCACGTCCGGCTTCAGGGCCCGCGCGGCGTCCAGCCCGTCCTCGCCGGTGGCCGAGCTGAAGGCCTCCCAGCCCTTGCTCGCGATCGCGATCTCCAGGAGCCGCCGGATCTGTATCTCGTCATCTATGACCAACACCCTCATGCGTCCCCCCGACCGGGCGCGCTTCCCGCCCGTTTGGATTATAGTCCCGTGCGCCGGCCCTGCCGAGCGCCCGCCTGGCCCGTCCGCCGGCGCGAACGGCTGCGGGCCGCCAGGGCCAGGAGGCCGGACAGCAGGGCCAACCCGGCGGCCAGGGGCGGCTTCCACGGCTCCACCGGATGCCCGACGGCCCGGCCGCGGAGCACCACCTCGACCGTGGCCGCGTGCAGGTCCAGGTCCCCGCCGTGCTCGGCGCAGGCGCGGTGCAGGATTCCCGTCACCAGGAGCGTGTCCCCCGCGCCTTCCAGCCGCCGCCGGCCAGCCCTTCCGGAAGGTCGTCCAGCGCGACCCACGCGCCCAAGGTTCCCGTCAGGTCCGCCAGGTTGAGCCAGGCGTGATCGCCGCGCCTCATCGCCTCGCCGATCAGCTCGCCCTGGAAGGCGACCGTGCTCCCGTCCAGTTCACGAGCTGATTCCACGGCCTCCGCCCCGGTAACCGTCCTCGCCTCCGCGACCGCCTGCGGGGAGACCGCCTGCCCGGGCGGCGATTGCGCGAACGAGGAGGCGGCCGCCGACAGCAAGGCCAGGACGACGGCCAGTCGCGGCAGGAGCGCGGTCGCGGGCCTCAAGACCTTCTCCCCAGGAGCTTGAACAGGAAAGCGGCGAGCGCGATCACCGCCATGAATTCCAGCCGTCCCATCCACATGACGGCTATGTAGACGAGCTTGAGGAACGCGGGCATTGCCGGCGTGGCCACGCCTATGCTGAGCCCCACGTTGCCGGTCACCGAGGCCGCCTCGAAGAGCGAGTCCAGGAAGGGGTAGCCGGCGGCCACGTTGGCCAGGCTCGCCAGGAGGAAGGTGAAGGCGTAGAGGACCATGATCATGAGCGCGTTCCTGAGCACCGCGTCGTCCAGTATGCGGCGGCCGTGGTAGCGGTAGGGCTGCTCGATCACCGCGCTCGCCGGGGCCAGCATGCGCCGGGCTTCCCGCGCCAGGGCCTTGGCCGCCAGCCCCACGCGCAGGCCCTTCATGCCGCCGGCCGTGGAGCAGGCCGAGCCGCCGATCAGCATGACGGCGATCATGGCCAGCAGGGCCGTGTCGCCCCACTCCAGGGCGAACTGCCGGGCGTACACGTTCATGAGGCCGGTGGTCGTGTGGCCGGAGAGCAGGAGGTAGAAACCCTTGCGGAAGAGCGAGGACACGCCGGGGTAGACCCGCTCCGCGAGGAGG